>JADBKC010000035.1 GCA_014896555.1 Caryophanales bacterium
TAAATGTTTCCGGCAGCGGTATATACACTTGCAGCCCTTTGTTTCCGGAAAATTTGACAAACGCTTTCAGCTTGAGATGGTCGAAAATTTCTTTCATATCCTTTGCGGCTTGAACCGCTAATGAAAATTCTTTTTGAGTAGGCGGGTCGAGATCAAAGACAATTTCACTGACATAAGGGGAATGGACGGGATGATAGGGGATGTGAAATTCAATGGCTAGTTGATTGCCGAGCCAAATCAATGTTTCAAGCGAATTGCAGACGATATAATCGATTCCGTCCATTTTTTTCGTTTCAACAAAATCCGGTGCATAGTCCGGACAGTTTTTTTGAAAAAACGATTCATCCTCTACTCCATGTGGATATCGGATCACTGTTAAAGCTCTATCTTTTAAGAATGGAAGCATTCTTGGAGCGATTTTGCGCAAATAGGAAAGATAATCGAGTTTTGTATAACTGGAAGCCAGCCATATGGGTTTCAATGGGTGGGTAATCTCCACTTGATCGGGGATATGGAGGCTATCGAGGCGAAATTGTTCCCATGTACACTTATCCGGTGTTGTTGAAAATAAAAATTGATGAAAATAAGGTTCTCGCAAAACCTCGTTTTGCCACTCTAAATAAAATAGCTCCACACAAATCCCCGGCTTTACATAATATACCTCCTCTTTTTTCTCGAACGCATTTTGCCGAATAATTTGATTTAGGGCCTCTTTTTCTTTTTTCTGAAGCCCCGATTGAAAACGGCCGATCGGAAAAATGTCATTGTCCTTGTAGACTGCTACGTCAAAGTAGCTGTTTTTTTCATGAAAGGCCGTTACAAAACAACGGGCTTTTTTCCAGTTTTTGATTTTAATCCAATTTTCAGATCTCTTTCCTTCCCAAATAGACTGCTGTTTTTTCGCTACAATTCCTTCTCCAAAATGGAGAAACACAAAATCTTTTAAGGCAGGCAAATCAAGGAATGCTGGTATCAATTGAATTCTCGATTCGGCAGAAGGTTTCGGAGACAAACTCCAGCCAAAAGATTCAAATAGTCGATAAAGTTGTTCTTTCCGTTTTTCAAAAGGTTTGTCTTTCATGGATTGTTCTTTCATTTCCAATAAATCAAAAACAAGGTATGTACAAGGAAATATAGAAGCTTTTTCCGCTATTTTAGAAGGGGACCGCATTCTGCCTCTTGTTTGCACGATAGAAAAATTGGATCTACCCTCCGATTGTAGCGCGGTGATTTCCCCATCGAACACGAGTGGCAAAAATGAAGAAGCCTTTTTTTGAAACGGCTTTAAAAAATTTTCGATTTCGGGAAATAAGGGTAAAATATTATGGCCGTTACGACTGAGAAGCTGAACGGTTTCTTTCGTCCATATTAATTGGGCGCGAAAGCCATCATATTTAGTTTCATAAAACCAGTTGCCTTTTTCGGGAAAAGTCATTTTTAGTTCAGGCAGCATGAATTTCATGTCGTTTGCCCCTTTCTTTTCTATTTGTATCTTTTGAATGGCCGATGTTTTTATGCATAGCAAAAGTTAAAATGTATAACGCTTGTGCTGCGGCGAAAAATAATGAAAAACGAAAAGAGGGTTTGTATGCATACAATTTGGAAAGGAAGCATCAGCTTTGGACTCGTGAACATTCCGATCCGGCTGCACGCTGCGACTGAAGATAAAGATATTTCTTTAAGATCTTTGCATAAGGCGTGCCATACTCCAATCAAGTATGAAAAGGTTTGTCCAGTCTGTGAAATGGAATTGAAACCAGAGGATATTGTCAAAGGATATGAAGTGGCAAAAGGAAAATTTGTCGTGTTAGAAAACGATGAACTCGATGAATTAAAAAAGCAAACGGAAGAAAAAGCAGTAGAAATTATTGATTTCATTCAATTAAGTGACATAGATCCCATTTATTTTCATAAAAGTTATTATATGTCCCCAAATGAGGGTGGAGCAAAAGCATATACGTTGCTACGAAAAGCCCTTGTGGAATCGGAAAAAGCGGGACTAGCCAAAATCGTGATGCGTTCTAAAGAACAGTTGGCCGTGATTAGGGTCTATCATCAAACATTGCTCATGGAAACTATTCACTATCCGGATGAAGTACGTAATGCAGAAGAAGTTCCGAATGTGCCACTCAAAGACAATATTACAAAAAAAGAGCTTGATACTGCTCTTTTACTGATTGATCAGCTGACAACCCCATTTGAGCCGGAAAAGTATGAAGACGAGTACCGAAACCGGTTGATGGAATTGATTGAATCAAAGCGTACAGGAGAAGACTTAGTTACACCAGCTCCCAAAGAAGCAAGGGCGAATGTCACCGACTTGATGGCAGCGCTTCAAGCATCAATTGACCGCACGAAACCGAAAACTGCCGCTCCAAAACGAAAAAGAGCAGCAGCGAAAAAGAAAGCGTAGAAAGCAGAAAATATGGGGGAACGTAAAGTGAATCAAAGAGAGAAAAATCGATCAGCGGCTTATTTTGTCACCATAACCTTTTTGTTTCTCTTTTCCTGTTGGGCATTTATTGAAATTGTGGACCAACTGAAAAGACATAAAATCGAGCATTTTGATACGGCCATTATCACCTTTGTGCAATCGTGGATTTCCCCCGATTTAACGGCCGTTATGAAAGCAATTACATTTTTTGGTTCTGCCCAATGGATAACGACAAGCGTTGTTATCGTCTCTTTGTTGCTGTGGTTAAAAAAAGAATGGCTTTATGCATTGTTTTTTGCCCTAACTGTATCGTTAGGGACCGAATTTAATCATTTATTAAAACAAATCTTTGAAAGAAAACGACCAGACATTCAGCCGTTGATTCATGAAAAAGGGTTTAGCTTTCCAAGCGGCCATTCTATGGCTTCTTTTGTGATGTACGGGGCGCTGGCTTATTTGCTGTTTGAACTTTTGGAGCATAGACATGCGAAACGATTTGGAGCGGTTATGGCCTGCTTGTTTATACTGCTGATCGGTACAAGCAGAATCTATTTAGGCGTCCATTATCCTAGCGATGTAATTGGAGGATATGCAGCCGCTGCCATCTGGTTAATCTTTTCCTTGTTAATTTTCCATTTAGTAGAATTTATTTTAAAGAAAAAATGTCATAAAAGGCCTTTTGATCGAGAGTGGAGAAAAAATGGGACATGATTGGAAAGAGAAAGCCAATCTTACATTTTGCTAGACAATATGATATAGTGATGATTGAATCGAATATTTTCATTTACACTGGGGGAGCCAATAATTGGTTTGGCTGAGAGTAAGGCCCGCAAAGCCTTTAACCCTTTAAACCTGATCTGGGTGATGCCAGCGTAGGGAAGTGATTCTTGTGACGAAAACTTATTGATGTTGTTTTCGTTATTCGAAAAATAAGACCCTAGATCCCCAGTGTTTTGCGCTGGGGTTTTTTGCTGGTTTTTAAAAAACAATTGAAACTGTACTGGAGGCGTTTAAATTGAAAACTGCATTAACCATTGCCGGCTCTGATTCCGGAGGCGGTGCGGGAATTCAAGCCGATCTTAAAACGTTTTCCGCACTTGGAGTATACGGCATGTCGGTCATTACGGCTGTGACGGCACAAAATACGAAAGAAGTTCGATCGGTTCAAAATATTGATGTAGAAGTGATAGAAGATCAAATAGAAGCGGTTTTGGATGACTTGCCAGTGAATGGGATTAAAATTGGAATGTTGTCTACAGAGGAGATTATCAAAACCGTCTCTAAATGCTTGAAAAAAGTTCAAAATATACCGATTGTGTTAGATCCTGTGATGATTTCAAAAAGCGGCCATCCGTTATTAAGAGACGATGCTGTGTCAGCGTTAATTCAGTATTTGCTTCCTCTTAGCTATATCATCACTCCTAATCTTCCGGAAGCAGAAGTATTGGCGAATATGGAAATTGGCGATCAAGACGACATGGTGAAAGCGGCCGAAATCATTCTGGAGAAAGGTCCAAAGTATGTTTTGGTGAAAGGCGGGCACTTGGAAGGGGACGCGGCTGACCTTTTCTATGATGGTGAGCAATATCGATGGATAAAAGGAGAGCGGATTCAAACGAAAAACACCCACGGGACAGGCTGTACATTGTCATCGGCCATTTGCGCTCTTTTATCTCGAGGTGAACAGCCTCTTGCGGCAGTTGAAAAGGCTAAAGCGTATATTACGACCGCCATTCGCCACAGCTTGGATATAGGCGGGGGGCACGGACCAACCCACCATTTTTATGATTTATATCAAAAAGCTGGATTATTATCGAACTCTGCAGAGGAGAAGTGATGGACGATGAAAGAAGAAATCGCAGCATTAATGGAGCAAGTTCGATCGAAAAATCCGTTAGTTCACCATATTACGAATACCGTCACGATCAATGATTGTGCTAATGTGACGCTGGCCATTGGCGGATCACCTGTCATGGCCGATTCCCCTAAGGAAGCGGCTTCTATGGTTAAGCTTGCTCAGGCGTTGGTGATCAATATGGGAACGTTGACAGAATCTACTTTTACCGCCATGGTGCGTGCATCACAAGAAGCCAATCGTCGGCAAATTCCCGTTGTATTAGATCCGGTTGGAGTCGGAGCGACAACGTTTCGCAATGAAAAAGCAAAAGAATTTTTACAAAAAGTCCAACCACAAATAATTCGTGGGAATGCGAGCGAAATTTCCGCACTGATCGGCGAAGAAGTGCAGACAAGAGGAGTCGACGCAGGGAACGTTAACGAAGATCTCGCTCTCTTAGCTTTACGGGCGGCAAAGCTGTTAAAGGCAGTAGTTGTCGTCAGTGGTCCGGTGGATTACATTTCAGATGGGAATAGAACCATCGGTATTGAAAATGGTCATCCGATATTAACAAAAGTGACGGGCACGGGCTGTATGGCCACTTCCTTAATCGGAAATTTTGCCGGAGTAACGAACGACTACTTTTACGCGGCGATTGCCGGCATTTCGGTGATGGGAATCTCTGGAGAGCTGGCATACCGCTCTTTTGGTGAATCACCGGTGGGTACCGGAAGCTTTCATATTCGTCTAATCGATGAAGTTTCTTTTATGAACAGCCGAACGTGGCAGAAAGAAGTGAAGTTTGTTGAAGTTTGATGTCAAACAGGCGCTTTCTTTATATCTTGTGACCAATGAATCAATGGAAATGGAAGATTTATTAAAGAAGGTAGAAGCGGCCATTCAAGGCGGCGTGACGATGGTGCAGCTAAGAGAAAAACAATCGTCCGGCAAGCTTTTTTTGAAAAAGGCGCTTGCTTTGAAGTCGTTGACAGAAAAATATGAGATTCCGCTAGTGATCAATGACCGAGTCGATATTGCACTAGCGGCAGAAGCGGATGGTGTCCATGTTGGTCAAAGCGATTTGCCAGCAGCCTTTGTGAGAAAAATCGTTCCGCCTTCTATGTTCGTAGGAGTTTCTTGCAGCACTGTTGAGGAAGCAATCGAGGCGGAAAAGCAAGGAGCTGATTATTTAGGGGTAGGTGCTGTTTTTCCGACGAATAGCAAAAAAGACGCACAACGGTTGGAAAAAGGAATGCTGGAATCCATAGTGAAAAGCACAAGTATCCCCGTTGTAGCCATTGGAGGAATCAATCAAGAGAATGTAAAGCAGTTAAACGATACAGGTATCGACTGTATCGCCGTTGTTTCAGCTATTCTTTCCAGCAGCAATCCAAAACTGGCGGCAGAAATGCTAAAAAGTGCACGCCTAAAAGGATAGACCGGCAGTTTATTAGAAGAAAAACCCGTGCAGAAAACGACTGCACGGGTTTTACATTGCCTGAACATTATCTTTTTCGCACAAAAGAAAGACTTTTAAACGAGAATCAAAGTGCTGGAAATATACTACTGAAGTTGTTTGAAATGAAAGATATTTGATGTAAATTTTGAATTATGAATGGGCAAAAGTCCATTCATTTTCAAGAAAGAATCTGTATCAAACTTCTTATGATTCTCCTTTTTTCGGCCTCAAAAAAAGTCGCCCTTTCCACCTTGTATATTCTAGTGGAAAAACGCTTATACCATTCTGCTTTTCCTTTTTCTTGTGCTATTTAATGGCGAACGTTTTCTTTCCAATTTTGGATAGATTCTAAAGAATCCCAATAGGAAACTGTAATCCCCAATCCGTCCTCGCCTCTTACACTCTCTGCTCCTAGAAACCCTTTTTGTTTCGAAACTAATTCCATCATTTCATCAGCCATCTCGTCATATCCTCTGTCGAATTCAGTTCTTTCCGAAGTGAAAATGACAGCGTAGTAGGGAGTTTTTGGTGTTTTAAAAAGATTCATTTTGTTTCCCCTAGTATTCTGCTATTCTTTTTATCATTTTATCTGAAATGACGGAACATTGTGAGATAAAAATAAAAAAACAATGAACACTCATCAAAAAAACATGGAAAAGGGTGACATTGCAATTTTCCTAAGAATGATTATCATTATAAAAAGGTGGAGGCAGGTATAACCTCTTTTCGATGAATGATGATTGGAAAAAGTCATGTCTTTGCAGTTTCCAAATCTATTTAATAGAAAGTGGTGTGGTGTTGGGGAGAATTTTATGAATGATCATTCTTTCATTTGAAAAGAATTTTCCAATTGTATCTTAAATGGGTGTTCAGATTCCAATATGGTACTTTTGAATCATTCGTTATTCTGAGCTGTTTTAATTTTTTCAAGAACACGAAAAGATGATGAAAGCGTTTAATATATCTATTTTACGCCTTAAATCAAATTTTTAAATGAGAAAAATTTTCTTTTTTTGAAACATGTCAGGAAGTGTTACAAAATAGTGAACTTAAAAAATAAATGAACCATTTTGGAGGAGTTTATATTATATTGATATTGTAAATATAATTTTTGTCGTCTCTTGGGATGTTCTTCAGACGTAAAATTGACAATTTCATAATTTGGGAGGAGTTGAGACACACATGATTCAAAAATGGCTGAAATGGCTGAAAGTCCTTCCAGCAGCAATTTTTGCAGTGCTAGCTTTGGCTGGCTGTGAAAACTATGTTGTTCTCCAGCCGAAAGGACCGGTAGCCAAAACAGAGTATGACCTGATTGTATTTACTTCTGTAATCTGTTTAGGAATTATCCTTGTTGTCTTTGCGTTACTTTTCTACATCATATGGCGTTACCGCGACAAACCGGGCAACAAAGCGCCTTATCAACCGGAATGGGACGACAACAAAACGCTCGAAGTAGTTTGGTGGTCTATTCCTATTGTGATCTGTTTGATTTTAGGCTACAGCACCGCCAAAACCACTTTTGCACTGGCAAAAGGCGAAGGTTTACACGATTCCGACAAGCAGCCAGTGACGATTCAAGCTACATCATTGGATTGGAAATGGCTGTTTACTTATCCGGATGACAAAGTGGCGGCTGTCAATGAAGTCGTCATTCCTGCCGGGGTCCCTGTGAAATTTGAACTGACAAGCGATGCACCAATGAATTCTTTCTGGGTGCCGTCGCTCGGAGGCCAGGTATATACGATGCCGGGAATGTCAATGGGACTATATTTAAAGGCAGACAAACCGGGCGTTTATTATGGTTCCGGAGCGAACTTTACCGGCGAGGGTTTTGCTCACATGAAGTTTAAGGTGATTGCAAAACCGGAAAATGAATACAAACAATGGGTAAATCAAATCAAAAAATCCTCCCCGGCTTTAACGGAAAAAGGATATGAAAAATTATCAAAACCGGGATTGACGGATATTGCCTTTTATTCATCTTACCCGAACGGTTTATTCGAAAAAATTGTGAAGAAAAATGGCGGAGATTTCTACAAAATGCACCATATGGACACTTATAAAACACACCCTGACTTTGGAAAAGATTCCAAGCAGGATGGCAATAGTGGCTCCGACATGAATATGGATATGTCTCATTAACCATTAAAGGCTGCAATGATTTTCCGATGATTCTGATCACCTTTAGGTAAAGGAGGAAACAGTATGTGGGAGAAAATCAAAGATTTCTCTTCCGGGTTCTTCGTAACAGGGGAACCGATGATATACGTGGCAGACGTTGCGATTGTATTAGTATCATTGGCCATCGTTTATGTGCTGACCCGATATAAAAAATGGGGATGGCTTTGGCGTGAATGGTTGACAACTGTTGACCATAAAAAAATTGGAATTATGTATATTATCGCTTCCCTCTTAATGCTGTTCCGAGGCGGAGTGGATGCCTTGTTAATGCGTACACAGTTGGCACTGCCAGGTCTGCATTTTCTTGATTCCAATCACTATAATGAAATTTTCACGACACACGGCACGATTATGATTTTATTTATGGCGATGCCGATGATGTTCGGATTGCTTAATATTGCCGTTCCATTACAAATCGGTGCCCGCGATGTTGCGTATCCGTTTTTAAATGCAGTCAGCTTTTGGATGTTTTTCTTCGGAGCGTTGCTGTTCAACTTGTCATTTGTCATTGGAGGCTCGCCAAACGCTGGTTGGCTAAGTTATCCTCCGCTTTCTGAAATTCCTTACAGCAGTGGTCCAGGACAAAACTTCTATATTTGGGGTATTAATATTTCAGGTATCGGTAGTACAGCAACAGGGATTAACTTCTTAGTCACCATATTGAAAATGAGAGCACCTGGCATGAAGCTTATGAAAATGCCGCTTTTCACTTGGTCGGCACTTGCCACCTGTATCTTAATCATTTTCTCGTTCCCTGTGTTTACGGCTACACTATCCATGTTGTATATTGACCGTTTCCTTGGCGGGCATTTCTTTACGGCGACCGGTGCTGGAAACCCGATGATGTATATCAACCTCATTTGGATGTGGGGGCACCCTGAAGTTTATATCGTTGTGTTGCCGGCATTTGGTATTGTTTCAGAAGTCGTTGCGACTTTCGCCAAAAAGAAAATTTTTGGATATAAATCAATGGTCTTTTCATTGATTTTGATTAGCGTCATTTCTTATTTCACATGGGCTCACCACTTCTTTACAATGGGTGCAGGGGCCGATGTAAACACATTCTTTGCAATTGCAACGATGGCGATTGCCATACCAACAGGCGTCAAAATCTTTAACTGGTTGTTTACAATGTATAGAGGACGCGTTGAGTTTAGCCAGCCAATGTTGTGGACGATTGGATTAATCATGTGCTTTGTTATTGGTGGTGCCACTGGGGTTATGCTTTCCATTGCTCCAGCCGATTACCAATACCATAACAGCTACTTCTTAATTGCCCACTTCCACAACACGTTGATCGGTGGAGTTGTATTCGGTTATTTAGCTGGACTGATTTATTGGTGGCCAAAAATGTTTGGCTTTAAATTGGATGACCGCCTAGGTAAATGGGCTTTCTGGTTCTGGAATATCGGTTTCTATGTATGTTTCTTGCCGCAATATGCACTTGGATTTATGGGAATGACCCGTCGTCTTTACACATACGACTGGGACCGCGGCTGGACAACTTTAAACTTTGTTTCGACCATCGGAGCTTTCATGATGGGAATCGGATTTATCTTCCAAGCCGTGCAAATTATTTACAGCATTAAACATGGTGAAAGAGATACAACGGGTGATCCGTGGAACGGTCGTACATTGGAATGGTCTATTCCGTCGCCGGCTCCGCATTATAATTTCGCAGTCGTTCCTTATGCAGGTGAACAAGATGCTTGGTGGGAAATGAAGAAAAAAATGCAAGATCCGGATTACAAGAAAGAAAAAGTAGAATTAGAACCAATTCATATGCCAAAAAATACTGGAATTCCGTTTATCATGTCTTTCTTCTGGTTTATCGCCGGTTTTGGATTAACATTTGAATGGGTTTGGATGATTGTTGTCGGCTTTATTGGAGTAGCGGCTACGATGTTTGCACGTTCCTTCCAATATGATGATGATTACTATATACCGGTGAAAGAAATTAAAGAAACGGAATCCTCTATGGGGAGGGTGGTATGATGTCCGCGATTACATCCCAACATGATCATCATGTGGAAGAGCTGGAATCCTGGAAAGTAACGGGATTCTGGATCTTCCTCGTAACGGACTGTTTAATCTTCGGTACGTTGTTTGCAACGTACGCCGTATTAGTCAACCATATAGCCAATGGTCCAAGCGGCAAAGAAATATTTGAACTTTCCGGAGTGACGTGGGAAACATTCATACTATTAACAAGCAGTTTTACAAGCGGTTTGGCTATGCTTGCCATGCAAAAAGGAAATAAGAAACAAATTATTAACTGGCTGATTGTCACGATTTTGTTAGGATTGTCTTTCGTCGGCTTGGAAGTACGGGAATTTGCTTATATGGTAGATGAAGGGGCAACCATTTCGACGAGCGCTTTTTTAACTGCCTTTTTCACATTAGTTGGTACACACGGATTGCACGTGTCCATCGGGATTATGTGGATGATTGGCTTGATTATTCAAATTTTCCAACGCGGATTGAATGTGAAAACAAAACGAAAACTGACTGTGATCGGTCTTTATTGGCACTTCCTTGATGTCGTTTGGATTTTCATCTTCACAGTTGTCTATTTAATGGGGGTGATGTAATATGGAAAATCACGGCACTCTCAAATCTTATGTGACTGGGTTTATTTTATCGATTATCTTAACCATCATCCCATTGTTATTAGTGACGAACCATGCGTTGAGTAAAGGGATGCTGATTGTCGCTATTATGACGATGGCTGTTCTACAATTCGTCATCCAGTTAGTATTCTTTATGCACATCCGCGAGTCTGAGAAACCGCGATATAATGTTTTTGCACTTGTTCTTGGTATTGTATTTGTCATGACCATTGTAGTAGGTTCTATGTGGATCATGACATTTAACAGTGTCGTACAATAATAAGAAAACGTAAAAAATGGGTCTAGCCCTCCAACAGCCGATCCTATTCCAGATGGATTATGATTGTGTTGGGGCTAGCCCCTTTTTATTTGCAATGGCCCAATTTTCTACTCTTCATAATTAGCAGTCTTCGCCCTTTGCAAGATGCAGTGGAGGTGGAATCAACCATCCTTTTTGTTTCAGCAAGCGGAGCAGTTTTCCTCCTAATGCAGCTTTTTTCATATGAAATTGACCAAATAGTAGGCCGATATCTTCGCATATCGCTTGACCGATCATGGTACTGCAGGCTATTAGTCCGGTTGCCGTATCTCTGCTCAACATTGCGGCTATTTCCGGGTCATTGATGCGCGCACCCGCTGGAATGTCATTTAAACAAGCGTTTGGGCGTTCTGGTGGATCTGGTGGCAAGGCTACACCATTTTCTTTTAACAAAGCTTCGATTTCTCTTTTTTCTTGTTTACATTGATCGATCGCTTCGTCTACTAGTTTACGGAGATCTTCATCCCCCCGTTTGGTTGGCCAATACTTGATAGCCGGCAATCAAACCGTTCACTGACAACAAATAACTCCAAGCCCCAAAAACCTCTCTATAATGCATGGGTTCGTCTTTGGAATTACCACTTAAGATCCCCATTAAAATCCATCTTCTTATAGTCGCTAATCTGTGCCTTCATTTTTTGTTTCTACTACTTTAGATTGTTCTTTCTTCAAATCATGCGCAATCGATGGAATTTACTCGATGGAGAAGTACGTTTTAAATGGGATAAGATTTTCACTGAGAACGTGGTTCAATCAATTAGGCAAGGATGGAAAACATTTCATATACTCATCGCAAAGCGAGCTACATAAATGAAGTAGTTTAGTCATAATCAGTGGCAATTTTCCTAAAATCAATAAAGAACAGTGGCAAACAAGGGCTAACCATATCAGAAGCATGATCGGCATCAGCATTTTTTTTATGGGGACTATTTTGCAGAAAGGGTATGTGCTCAGACGGAGAAATAGGCAAATTTCAATCAATCGGTGAAGCAACACTTTTCTTTAAAGATTCTCATCATCTGTTTTATTTTCAATTTTTTTGTGATAAACTTCAACTGGATTGCTGCTTAAGTAGGTTAGAACCTAGCTGAATATGAGGAGAGAGATATGAGGGAGTATGACCATTCCACATTGGAAATTATCGAAGTATGTTTACTGGCTGGAAAAATTATGCTAAGAAGCGGAGCGGAAACGTATCGTGTAGAAGATACGATGTCTCGCATCGCTGAATCGTATGGTATGAAAAACACCCATAGTTTTGTTGCGCCAACAGCCATTATTTTTTCCATGGACGGAATGGAACCAACCAAACTTGTCCGTATTTCAGAGCGTTCAACGGATCTCCATAAAATCGCTTTAGTGAACAATGTGTCAAGAAACATTAGTGCTGGAAAGTTAACGATTCGAGAGGCTTATGCTCTGTTAAAAGAAATGGATCAAAATGACTTTGCATATCCGCTATGGGGACAAATTTTGGCGGCTGCGATTTCCAGCGGCTGCTTTTTAATCATGTTTCAAGGAAGATGGAGCGATTTTCTAGCCGCATGTATTGCCGGAGCGATTGGATTTTTGTTTCTTGTGTACGTTCATCGGTTTATACAAATCAAGTTTTTTGCCGAATTTTTGGCATCTCTCATGATTGGTCTTAGTTCTTCTTTTTTTGTCAAAATCGGAATTGGCCACCAATTGGATAAGATCATTATTGGTTCTGTGATGCCGCTTGTTCCTGGATTAGCCATTACGAATGCATTGAGGGATTTAATGGCAGGCCACCTTGTTTCAGGATTGTCACGGGGAGCGGAAGCTTTTTTAACAGCATTTGCGATTGGAACGGGGATAGCGGTTGTGTTTACGTTTTTATAAAAAAATGCGGTCATTCAGATTTCAACGAAAAGAAATTACTTCATCATTTAGGGGGAAAAACAGATGCTGGAGCAAATGGTTACGAGTTTTATTGCCTCTGCTGGTTTTGGGATTATATTCAATGCGCCTAAAAACTCCTTGCTTCAGTGCGGGTTGGTGGGAATGATCGGCTGGATTATCTATTTTTGGTTCGTAGAAATGCAGTTTGACAGCGTATTTGCTTCTTGTATAGCATCCATTTTTGTTGGTGTGATCAGTTATATTTGTGCCAAAATGTATAAAACGCCAGTCATTATTTTTACCGTTGGAGGAATCATCCCATTAGTACCGGGGGGGGCTTGCTTATGATGCGATGAGGCATTTCGTGCAAAATGACTATAATATCGCCCTTCCATTAGCGGCCAAAGTCTTTTTGATTTCAGGTGCAATAGCGATTGGCCTCGTATTTGCGGAAGTCGTCAACCTGATTATCAGGAAATTCCTTAGTTTAAAACAAAAATCAAGATGGAGGCTCTTATACAAGGGAGACACGAAAATCGAAAGCTGACAACTACAAGGATGAAAAAATTCCATAGATAGACAAAAAACAAGTCGTTGATTTTCATATTTTGCAATTTTATGGTTCTAAAATCCATCGTTAGACAGAAAATCATTTTCCCTTTTTACTGGATCGTGCTAACAGAGGACCCATATAGGGAATTCCATATGAAAAAAGCCCCTTGCAAGGATCCATTTTTTTACTGTTTTTCATATATTCATCATATCCTATATAAATCCCTTAAGATTTGTACTCCATCATTCACGCTATTGTCGAGCGTGATTTTTTTATTGCTCTTTCAAATCATGTCGAAATCATAATCATTTTTCGCCCCAAAACTTCATTCCTTTTAAGTAAAAAGCAATCCTCCATTAAAAGATCGCCCTTCTTTTTTGCAAAATTCGAAATGAATCTTCTATAGACACTAAATAAAGAATCCCGCTAGTGACTGGATATGGCAAAAAAATTAATTGTTGAGTTGATAATGGAAAGATTCCATTCATATAAATGAATGACTGGCATGAACCATGAGAGAAGATGGTCCCAGAGATTGGCGGAGGGGGATGCTGTAACCGCCTGATAACTTTGAACACTTTTTGTTAATTAGTAGTGAACACTTTACTGGAAGTTAGTGCTCGCATTTGTCACTTTACTTGGAGCCTCTGCGGGCAAGATTATTAGCCAGGAAGCCAGATATATCAATGAATCTGGCTCAGCCGACAAAGGCTATCATGCCCGCCACTCCAAATAAAGTACACGTCTCTACTGGAGAAAAGTGTTCAATCTTATTCAGCATTTTTAGGTAAGAAAGTGTTCATTTCTACTTGGCGGTTACAGATGCGTGGGTCTCCAAGATAAAATAATGTTTGCCGTCCTACATTCAATTCCATCTTTGATGGGTTTCAAGCAAAAATCTCCGTTTGAGAAGATCGCTCAACTCTGTGAATAGGGGGCACATGAAGAGTTTCCATAAGAAAGGGGCGGGAAGATGGCAAAAATACAACTTCAAGGCGAAAAAGTCGTCAACTATATCAATGGAGAATGGACTGCTTCAAAAGAAGCGAAATTTGTCCCTATTGTCAATCCGGCTAACGGTCAACCGATCGGTGAAGTAGTACAATCCACAAAGCAAGATGTTGATTTGGCTGTTCAATCAGCGAATCTGGCTCAAAAAAAATGGTCTCGTGTACCGGCGCCGCAACGAGCGCAATATTTATATCGGGTTGGCGAATTGTTGAAAGAACGGAAAGAAAAGTTGGCTAGTATACTTACCCAAGAAATGGGAAAAGTCATCGAGGAAGCCCGCGGAGAGGTTCAAGAAGGAATCGATATGGCCTTTTATATGGCTGGAGAAGGAAGAAGATTGTTTGGGCAAACCACGCCATCCGAATTAAAAGATAAGTTTGCTATGAGCATCCGCGTTCCCATTGGTGTCGTTGGAATCATCACTCCTTGGAATTTCCCTATTGCCATTGCTACGTGGAAATCGTTCCCCGCAATTGTCGCTGGAAATGCGGTTATTTGGAAGCCAGCTACCGAAACGCCTCTCATGGCAAGAGAATTGATAAAAATATTCGAAGAAGCGGGTTTGCCAAAGGGAGTGATGAATCTCGTATGCGGTTCCGGTTCCGTCGTTGGATCCGCCATCGTGGAACATCCTGATATCGATGTCATTTCCTTTACTGGTTCCAATGAAGTGGGAAGGACGATTGCAGAAAAAGGCGGAAAATTTTTAAAACGGGTTTCGCTGGAAATGGGCGGAAAAAATGCGGTGATTGTCATGGAAGATGCCGACCTGTCACTGGCAGTGGAAGGTATATTATGGAGCGCATTTGGTACGAGCGGACAAAGGTGTACAGCGTGCAGCCGGGTGATTATTCATGAAAACGTAAAAGACGAGCTGGAAAAACGTCTGCTTCAAGAGATGGAAAAACTAACGATCGGAAACGGTTTAAACGAAGACGTCAAAATAGGACCTGTGATTAATAAAAGTGCTTTGAAGAAAATAGATGAATTTGTGGAAATTGGAAAAGAGGAAGGGGCCGAATTGCTTGCAGGGGGTTATATCGTGAAAGAAGAAAATCTCGACGGCGGATATTATTATGCTCCTACGTTATTTACGAATGTTCGGCCACATATGAGAATTGCCCAAGAGGAAATTTTTGGACCGGTGCTGTCGATCATTCCTGTTCAAAGTTTTGAGGAAGCAGTGGAAGTGAACAACAGTGTAGCCTATGGATTGTCTAGTTCCATCTATACTCGAGATGTCAATCGAGTGTTTATAGCTCAACGCGACTTAGATACAGGCATTGTGTACATGAATGCAGGAACTACTGGAGCGGAAATCCACTTGCCATTTGGCGGCACTAAAGGAACCGGCAATGGTCATCGTGATTCCGGTGTGGCAGCACTGGATGTGTTTACAGAATGGAAAAGTGTTTATGTGGATTTTAGCGGCAAATTACAGCGCGCTCAAATCGATGTGGAGTAAAGCATATGGCTAGAAGTGAAATCAGACAGGAAAACGATTTTTAAATCATACAAAATATCAAAAAAACGCAACTTAGTAGGTGGAACACTACGATTAAACACCGTATAACGATGTGGCCCTTACATGAAATCTCCATTCCTGACAGATTCGTTTTTACACACTTTATTAGGGCTATGAAGGTAAATTTCATTGTTACATGCACAACAAATTATTTAAAAATATCGGATCAAACGTTCTAACTATTTCGATCAAAAAAAGATAGCAAAAAAGAGAGGCGGGAAAAAATGAAAAAAATCGGATCGATCATACTCGTTTTCCTCCTAGCGGCTGGATTAACGGCATGTGGCCAAACATCAGAGAAGACGCTGGGAGATGGCAGTGCAAAAGAAAGAACAGTGGTGTTTGCGACAGAACCTGCGATTGCACCATTTTCATTTAAAGAAAATGGGAAATTAAAAGGATTTGATATTGAGATTGTTCAAGAAATTGCGAAAGAGAAGCATTACAAAGTGCAATGGAGAGAAATGAAATTTGACGGTTTGATCACGTCATTGCAGTCCAAGCAAGTGGATGGCGGGGTGGCGGCCATTACCATCCGCGACGACCGCAAAAAAGTGATCAATTTTACCGATCCATATTACCACTCAGGTCTAGTCTTAGTGACGAAGAAAGAAAGCGCTATCAAATTGTTGGATGATTTAAAAGGAAAAATGATCGTTGCGAAACAAGGTTCTTCTGGCTTGGAAAAAGCTAATGAACTGAAAGCGAATTATGGGGCAGATGTAAAAGTATTAGAAGATGAACCAACCCTTTATATGGATGTGGAAAAAGGGCGAGCAGACGCGTTAGTGAATGATTTGCCGTTTGTCATGTCTAAAATTCATTCAGGAACGGCCTCCCAACTAAAAATAGTAGGCAAAAAGCTGACGACAGAGGATTACGGCATTGCGATTGCCAAAGATGAAACCCAACTTTTAAAAGATTTTAACAACGGGTTAGCTGAATTGAAAAAAAACGGAAAATACGATCAATTATATGAAAAATACTTTGGTACTAAGCCGCAATAAAGCAAGGGTGCACTCGCAGCACCCTTTTTCAAGTCAAATTATGATTGAAAGAGTAAAGATGGAGGAGATCTTTGAGAAAGCAAAAGGAGGGAATAAGATGAACGGATTTTTACTCGTAATAGACCAGATGCCTCTTTTATTGAAAGGTGCATTAAAAACAATTGAACTGGCGATATTTTCACTTTTCTTTGCAGCCATCATCGGTCTCATTTTCGGTTTATTCCGAGTCTCTCAATCAAAACTATTGCGGGCTATTACTAAATTATATGTCAGCTTAATCAGAGGAACTCCCCTTTACGTCCAGCTCATCTTCTTCTATTTTGGCGTTTTTCCATTGATTGTCAAAGGATCAATGGAACCTACAACGGCCGGTATTTTTGTTTTGAGCTTAAATGCGGGAGCGTATTTGGTGGAAATTTTCCGCGGCGGGATCGAATCGATTGACCGTGGGCAAATGGAAGCAGGGAGAGCTTCAGGGCTAAGTTATTGGCAGACGATGAGGCATGTGATTCTTCCCCAAGCAGTGAAACGGATGATACCAGCCTTTTTGAATCAATTTATTATCAGTTTAAAAGATACTTCTCTATTTGCGGCCATTGGAGTGGCGGAATTAACGTATACGGCCCAAACGATTTATTCGATCAATTTTAAAGCGTTCGAATTTTTGGCAGCGATCGCAGTCATGTATTGGGTAATGATCACATTCCTAACCTGGATGACCACTCTTTTGGAAAAGAGATGGGCTTCAGAATGATCTTAAAATGCATGGAACTTTCTTTTTATGAAACTTAATGTGTTTTTTAGAATTGTTTTCCGTCTGGTTAGATTGAAAGGTGGATTCCTATTGCTTTTTTTACTCGATGTTATGATAGAAATGAGCGACTAGCAATCTCAAAAGGTGAAAAATCGGAATGTAGACTTTTTTGACATTTCTGAAAATACGTCCATCGTGCCCTAAAAAAATTCGAAAAAAAGAGCGGCAAAGTCAATGGCGCTCTTTCTATTTCCGCGAAAGTCCTCCGCCATTCTTCATCACTTTCCTATTGAAAGGTTTTCCTTCCAAATGACTGCCACAATCAGTTCACTCGAAAAAGGATCATCAAGTACTTCCTTGAAAATTCTTAGTGAATAAATGATGCAAAATCTTTCAATCTGCGTTATTCTTGGAGTGAGCCATTACAGAAAAATCGGAATATGCAGGGGAAAGCTAGTCATGGCTGAGAAGATAAGAGAATGAGAAGGAGCGAGAAATGGTGAAAGCGATATTAACCGTAATTGGAAAAGATAACATTGGAATCATTGCGGGTGTCAGCCAGCAATTAGCCGATTTAAAAATTAATATATTAGATGTCAGTCAAACCATTATGAACGGCTATTTTACGATGATGATGATGCTTGATCTATCCAATGCATCGGAGAATTTTGAAACGATCAAAAAAGCACTTGCTGAAAAAGGCGTGGAACTGAATGTGCAAATCAAAATCCAGCACGAAGATATTTTTAACTCAATGCACAGTTTATAAGATGGGGGATTACGATGGAAACAAATAAAATATTAGAAACCATCCGTATGATTGAAGAAGAAAAATTAGATATCCGCACCATTACGATGGGGATTTCTTTACTAGACTGTATTGATTCCGATGGGAAGAAAGCACGTGAAAAAATTTATGATAAAATTACGCGGTCGGCCCAAAACCTTGTCCAGGTAGGTCAGGAAATCGAGTCTGAATACGGTATTCCGATCATCCATAAACGAATTGCGGTGACTCCGATTTCATTAATCGCTGGAGCTACAGATGATAAAAATTATGTGGCGTTTGCGAAAACGCTCGATGAAGCGGCTAAAGCGGTAGGGGTTAATTTTATTGGCGGCTTTTCTGCTCTTGTTCAAAAGGGCTACCATAAAGGGGACCATATTTTGATTCCATCTATCCCAGAGGCTTTGGCTACCACGGAAAGAGTATGCTCTTCTGTAAACGTTGGTTCGACGCGGACAGGCATTAATATGGACGCTGTCAAAGAAATGGGAGAAGTCATAAAGAAAACGGCGGAACTTACGGCAGATGAACACGGCTTAGGTTGTGCGAAATTGGTTGTATTTGCGAATGCTGTAGAAGACAATCCGTTTATGGCAGGAGCGTTCCACGGTGTCGGTGAAGCAGATTGTGTCATCAATGTCGGCGTCAGCGGACCTGGAGTGGTAAAACGGGCACTGGAAAAGGTAAAAGGGGAACGCTTTGACGTTGTAGCGGAAATCGTGAAAAAGACGGCGTTTAAAATTACACGCATGGGCCAGCTCGTTGGCCAAGAAGCGTCCAAACGTTTAGGCGTGCCTTTTGGAATTGTTGATTTATCTTTGGCACCTACTCCAGCGATCGGGGATTCGGTTGCCCACATCCTGGAAGAAATGGGGCTGGAGTCAGTCGGAACGCATGGTACGACTGCGGCTCTTGCCCTTTTAAATGATGCCGTCAAAAAAGGTGGAGTCATGGCTTGCGGTCATGTAGGAGGCTTAAGCGGAGCGTTTATCCCAGTGTCAGAAGATGCTGGTATGATCGACGCCGTGAACAGAGGTTCTTTGAACTTGGAAAAATTAGAAGCTATGACCGCTATTTGCTCGGTTGGTCTTGATATGATTGCAGTCCCTGGCGATACTCCTGCTGAAACGATCTCAGCGATGATCGCCGATGAAGCAGCGATTGGGGTAATTAACAACAAAACGACGGCGGTAAGGGTGATACCGGCACCAGGGAAAGCGGTTGGCGAAATGGTTGAGTTCGGAGGCCTGCTCGGACATGCGCCGGTTATGGCTGTAAATTCCTATTCCTCCGCTGATTTCATCGCCCGAGGCGGCCGCATTCCAGCGCCGATCCATTCATTTAAAAACTAATTAAGATAAATGAAAACTATAACAATAAGTGTGCGTTTGTTTCTAAGTATTCTTTTTTATTAGACAACTAACCATATCCCAGTCAATGGGACCATTCTTCCGCTTCCATGATCTCCTATAAAAGATGGAAGCGGATTTTTTTCAAATATTTATAACGGAGGGAGTATCAAAATTGTATTAAGAACGAGCGGTCTTATATACGAATGCACTGAACTCAACAGGTACAAAGCAATGAAATATAAATATCTATTCAATGCTCATTTCCAGTTGATTTAAAAGAGATGTTTTGAGCCCCCTTTGTTTTCCATTGAAGCAAACTTAATTTAATATAAAATTATTATGTTAACTTAAATAAAATATACAACTATTTCCGATTTTGCTCTGCCGATTTCTATCGCTTGCAATAGAAAAAGGCTATTCTAGTGGGGGACGAACGATTTGGATCATGATATAATAATTCTACAATAAGGCATTAGCACTGCCTTACCATGATGAATGAGGTGAAAAAATGAATTCTCACGAGATTGATTATGAATTGCATGGCGATGATATGCAATGTGTTGAAATTGAGCTAGATCCGCAAGAAAGTGTAGTTGCGGAAGCGGGCGGCATGATGATGATGGAAGACGGCATCGAGATGGAAACCGTATTTGGAGATGGCAGAGAACAAAAAAGCGGCTTATTCGGCAAGCTAGTTGGTGCCGGAAAACGTTTGCTTACGGGTGAAAGTTTGTTCATGACCGTTTTTACCAACCAGTCATCCGATAAAAGACGGGTTTCATTTGCTGCTCCATATCCAGGAAAAATTATCCCTCTTGATTTGAGTCAATTTAACGGCAAAATCATTTGTCAAAAGGATGCCTTTTTATGTGCTGCTAAAGGTGTATCCATCGGTATTGATTTTCAAAGAAAATTAGGCACAGGCTTTTTCGGTGGAGAAGGATTTATCATGCAGAAACTGGAAGGCGATGGACTGGCCTTTCTTCATGCAGGAGGAACCATCATAAAAAAAGAACTTACTCCTGGGGAATTGTTGCGTGTGGATACAGGATGCTTAGTCGCTTTATCTCAAGACGTCGACTATAATATTGAATACGTCGGAAAAGTGAAAACTGCTTTCTTTGGCGGAGAAGGCCTCTTCTTTGCGACGCTCCGAGGACCGGGAACGGTTTGGGTGCAAACATTGCCATTCAGCCGTTTGGCAGACCGTGTTCTGGCCAACGCTCCTAGCTATGGAGGAGAATCGACCGGAGAAGGAAGCATTCTTGGCGGACTTGGTCGACTGTTAGATGGAGACAATCATTAATTTGAGACAATGAATAGGTTCTTGTTGAAAAAGAATCTTGTGTTAAACGAAAGACCCACCTATTATGGGTGGGTTTCACTGATCGGGAAAGTTTTATCCATAGAAAAACATTTTTGATTAAATAAAAAAACTTTCTGCAAAAGTGGTAAACGATTCTTTCGGGTAAGAATTATAAAATCCGGTGAAGAGGCGAACGGGATCTCCGAATAAGAATCGTTCAAACTGGGTTTGCCGTGAGTTGAACGCACTCATGCATAAATCCCAAGCCAATCGGAATACTTTCACTCGATTTTCCGCAGTGGAATTGGTTCCTTGGAAATATTGATCTAAAAACTTCCGGTGCCGCTCAATAATTGGAGATTCTCTACTAGTATAGGATAAATGCGCGGATAATAATGGATAGCGGCTTGCAACGGCTTTTTATCAGGTACCATCGTTCCCCACTGATTCAGCTTTGCGTTTTCCCGTGAGGATCTTTGCAGCCCTTTCATGATTTCAAGAGCTGCGATGATTTCCTTTCTTTCTCTTTTACATGCTGAAACTCGCCGATTTCAATGGATTGGATAATCAATTCTGAAAGACCAAGAATAAATTCCGTTTTCACAATCATTCGAGAAACAGCTTGATAAAGAAGAAGAGTATGAAAATTCGTTTCTGTAAACATTTGAAAGGCCACTTGCAAATCTTTATATAAAAATACCCTTTCCCAAGGAACTAATACATCGTCAAACACCGCAAGAGAGTCTATTTTTTCAAATCGGGAACTTAATGGACAATCGAACCGGGAATCGCCGGCAGTGAATGACTGGCGGCAAATAAATTTTAATCCGGGTGTATTGGAGGGGATGGCAAAGCCATAAAGAAAGGATTCATCAATGAAATGGCCGCCAGATGGAAGAACAAGAATTTCGTCTGTTATACCTCCTTGAGTAGCCAGTAATCGCGCTCCCTTGATGATCAGTCCTTCGCTCGTTTCTTTTATTACTTTCGCCGCAATGATGTTCTCATCAGAATATTTAAAGTATGTTACCGAACGATTCACTTGCGGATTGATGAAAGTATGCGTAAAAGACAAATCCTTCTCGCATGCGGTTTGATAAAGATTTTTTATATTCTTTCCAAACATAGGCTCGTTTTCGCCAAATAAGCCACTTGCCGTCGCTAAAGCCATAATGCCAGAATTGACGTAATCGGGCATTCTCCTCATAAGGCCGTCATTCGTTCTCGTCCAAATTCTAGTAGCCGCCTCTCTTTTTTTCAAATCATCAATCGTCTTTGGCTGTTGAAAGGAGAACCCGATTTTTTCCTTAGAGTTAGGCGGCTGAAAAGTCAATACATCGATCAAGCTTGGATCATGTTGAAGATCGTAAAGAGCGGCTTTACTTTCCAACAGTCCTTTAAAAGCAGGATGATCGGAGATTTTCCCCTTTACCCGCTGCCCATGAATCCATACTTCGTTATTTAACGCATCAATCCGTTTGAGATATTCATCTCCCGTAATCACCATTTTTTAACACATCTTTGTCGTATACTATATCCTATCTTATGCAGACAACTTTATGACTTGTGAAAAACGAAAGGTGGATTTATTCTGAAGGATCGCGGAATGGGACAAGTGGAGTCCATCACTGGCATTTGACGATGAGGCTTATAACGTCGTCTAATTCCATTCAAAAACAGTTTTTAAAACTCATCTATTCAAAAAGAAAAGGAACGGGAATGAAAAAGCAGAAGAGGAGTTTATTTTATGAAGGAAAATCGTATCCCATTTCTTTTACAGAACCTTTTCATTAGTCGTCGACCTTATAAAGTGTAGAAACCCCGGGGGGGGGGAACGACGACATTCAAATGTAAGAAAAATAGAGCAAATGAAAGGAAAAGAAAGAAAATCATAGAAATTTTGATTTCTTTTCCAATGGAATAAAGTTGTTTGCCAAAAAACCTGTTTGTTAAAATTTCTTTAAATTCAATCATTTTTGGGGTTTAGTCTTCATGCGATAAGGTCGTTTAGATCTTACCTATAAGGATTGTGATAGTGCAAAGAATTCGATAAGATGGTTTATCTATGGCATCGAATTTTTCAGACGATGCCTGTGAACGTCATTATTAAATTGGATCGGGAGACATGTTGCTGATGTGGAGCGAGTAATGTTGAGCGGTTCACAATCGAAACATTCTATGAATCATTTATAATCTTTCACAGCAAAATGAAATTTTTTATTTCTAATCCATGATTTTGGGAACTTCGCTGCTATATGGGTATAATGTGGACAGTAGAATTTTTATGGTATATTCTGCGGTGCCATCATATCCAAACAGAAAGGGCAGATTGTCGATGGTTTACTGGATGAGAAAAAATTCACAGAAATTAGAAGCCGATTGGAAAAAAGGGTAGTGACATTGCCGGACGGTACAACGATTCCATGCTTAGGGCAAGGAACGTGGTATATGGGGGAAAAGCCGAAAAGAAAAACTGAAGAAATAAAGGCTTTGCAGCTCGGAATTGAATTAGGCATGACACTGATTGACACAGCTGAAATGTACGGAAGTGGCGATTCTGAACGTTTAGTCGGTGAAGCCATTAAAGGACGCAGAGACGATGTTTTTTTAGTTTCGAAAGTATATCCTCACAATTCGGGGCTGGACAAAATTAAAATAGCATGCGAAAACAGTTTAAAACGGCTGGGGACAGACCATTTAGACTTATATCTTTTACACTGGCGAGGACGTGTTCCTTTAGAGGAAACGATTGAAGGAATGGAACGATTGCGGAAAGAGGGGAAAATTTTAAGGTGGGGAGTTTCCAATTTTGATATGGATGATATGGAAGAGTTATGGAATACCCCTAATGGATCGAATTGTTCGACCAACCAAGTGTTATACCATTTAGGTTCCAGAGGAATCGATTTTGATCTTTTGCCTTGGCAGCGAGAACATCACATGCCGATCATGGCATACACTCCCTTGGCTCAAGGAGGCACTTTAAGAAAACAATTGTTAACGGATCCTACCGTTCGTGAAATTGCAAATAAATATAAAGTGAAACCGCTGCAAATTGCACTGGCATGGACGATTCGCACAAATGGCGTCATTGCCATTCCGAAGGCTGTGCAGGAACAGCATGTGATCGAAAATGCAGAAGCGGCAACGATTGAATTAACCAAGGAAGACCTAGATAAACTGGATAAGGTGTTTCCGAAACCGACTAAAAAAATGCCTTTGGATATTATTTAAAAGAACTCATTGTAGAGTTCTTTTTTTGTGGATAAAAACAAGTTGCTCTTCTATCTTTTGAACTATTATTAAAATCAGCGAACTTCAGAAACGAAAAAACATATTAATAGTGTATCAACCGATCGAATTTTTAATACAATTCAAAAAGTGCTGGATCGCAATGCATTTTTGTCGTCGAACTCCAATAGCGTAAAATAACCAGGGGATCGACGACAATTTGATTCGAGAAGAAAACAAGAGAATAGAAAAGAAATTAGAAGAAATGAAAAAGATTGATAAACAATTGCCTTGCCTTTAAAATAAAATTAACAACGATCCATTATATTGAAAATGTTGCAACATCAACGTTTTTTGGGGTTTTTATCTTAACTATGAGGAATTGAAACATATTTGCGCATCGAATACGCTTGACGAACGAATCTGTTTTTATCTTAACTATGAGGAATTGAAACTTCTTTTGCTGTTCTCCCACCATCCTCACCTCCCTTGTTTTTATCTTAACTATGAGGAATTGAAACACAGTTTCACAGATTTCAGCTTACATACGCGGAGCGGTTTTTATCTTAACTATGAGGAATTGAAACAATCATAATAACGTTTGCCATTTTTCAAGCGTTGAGTTTTTATCTTAACTATGAGGAATTGAAACCTCTTATAATCGTATTTCTGGACCAAAACGGAAATGTTTTTATCTTAACTATGAGGAATTGAAACAGACAATGCAACAGCTGGTACGAAAAGGTAAAAATGTTTTTATCTTAACTATGAGGAATTGAAACCCCCTATCAATCCGTGTTCCCGTTTCCAAGCTGTCAGGTTTTTATCTTAACTATGAGGAATTGAAACATCAAAGCACTCGTGACAGTGGTGTAATCAAATTCATGTTTTTATCTTAACTATGAGGAATTGAAACTGGTGATTCCTGACCAAGATAAGAGTAATCACGTTTTGGTTTTTATCTTAACTATGAGGAATTGAAACATTCATCTTGATACGCACCAAATGGAAAAGCAATTGCCCAAGTTTTTATCTTAACTATGAGGAATTGAAACAGGGAGGAATTTAAAATGGCG
>JADBKC010000199.1 GCA_014896555.1 Caryophanales bacterium
TGATTGATAATCTGCTATGGTTGATATCCGCACAACAGTGAATCGATCGATGACCGGATTAACCCCCGAATTTTGGACAAATGCTCTCTTAATCTCTTCTTTACTCATTTTTTTATTCTTGTTTTCTATCCTGGAATTTGGACTAAGGCCAAGTGGCTTGACAAGGAGCCTCTGCAGGCATAATTCCACTGCCAAGAGCCCAGCTTTATAAAGGCTTGGCGGCACCGAACAAGGTTATCATGCCCGCCACTCCATATCAAGCCGTGCTCGGGCGATAAAATTTGCCTTATACCCGAACTTCCTTAATTTTCAATGGTTCTGGCTTACTCTTTTCGTAAAATTCATTTGGAGACAGATCTAGAATGCTCGAATGCATACGACGTTCATTGTAATATTTCATAAACTCTGAAACGGCTTTGTAGGCTTCCTCGTATGTTTCAAATTGAAATCTGCTAAGGCAATCATCCTCTAAAATTCGATGAAAAGATTCAATATGAGCATTCATATTCGGTGTCTTCGGTGGAATTCTTTCATGCTCCACTTGAAAATCTACACATCCCTGTTCAAAAGCATGGGAAATAAACTGTGGACCATTGTCTGATCTGATCACAGGTCTTTCCAGTTGATCAAATTGTTGTCTTTTTCATAATGCCCGTTGTAAAGTCTGTTTGGCATCTTCGCCGCTACAGCTTAAACCAATGTGATAATCAATGATGGATCGGTCATATACGTCAATATAAGATAGGATAAAGAAAAATCGTTCTTCTCCTTGGATATATCCATACTTTATATCCGTTTCCCAAAGTTGATTTGATTCTGTGATGACTCGGTTTCTTGCGAGTTTTCTAGGATGTTTCACCTTCTTTTTACGTTGTGGTTTTAGAATACCGAGTTCTTTGCACAGCCTGTACACTTTCTTTTTATTGATAATGAGATCATGTTGCCGACGTACTAGCTTTGTTAGCTTGTGGTACCCATAAGAATATCCGTCGCCTGCAATTGCTTCTAAAAGCCATTCTTTTATTTGTTCATCAGGTATTTTCTTACCGTTCTTTTTGATGGAGTAACCAGGTGCCGGACGTCCCTCACTTACTTGTTTTTCCTCGACACGACCATTTTTTTGATAGTAATAAGTAGATCGAGGAATACCAATGATTTTAAGCACCGTTTGAATTGCATAGCCTTTTTTTATCCATTTGTCGGCTATTTCAAGTTTTTCAATAAGTGAGGGCTTTTCTTTTTTATAAGATCACGAAGTATGGCAATTTCTAAATCTTTGTCACCTAATAGTTTTTTTAATTGTTCATTCTCTTGTGCAAGTTTCTTTGTTTCAAGCGGTGTTGATTCCACCCCTGGGATCATTTCGTCATATTTACCTTCTTTGTATTCTTTAACCCATCGATTCACCATGTTTGGATTTATCTCATATCGACGAGCAACCAATGCTGCATTACCAGTATCTATTGCTTCTTTTGAAACCTGAATTTTGAATTCTTTGGGATGTATTGTACGTTTCATGTTGTCAGCTCTCCTTTGATAATTTAAGTATAAAGTATCTAATTAGAGCTGTCCAAGTTCATTTAGGGGCTTAAGAGAGATAACCGCTTAACTTCCGCTTTAGTGGATCGCTTGGTACACCATGCCCATATCATTGCATTCACAGGAGAAAGTTATCGGCTGAAAAATGCTCTTTCTTCTGTGAAACTTAAAGGAAATTAATGTAAAAAAATAAAGCTGCAAGCCTATGTATTTTTCGCTGCAATCTCTGCACTTTTTGCTTGCAAAAAACATACATTATGCCCAATAGAGGGCAAAAATATAGGTAAAAATAGTGGTTTTAAGAATAAAAATGGAAGATTCTAAACTACTTGACGGTTACACTACTCAAACTATTCCTCAGCTATAGATGCTTTAGATTCTCCTTGAAGGTCCTACTTTTTTGTTATGGCAAAACTTTATACATCATTTCAAAGTTCAACGTTTGTAACTATACTTGTCGATATATGCTTTTGAGTCTGAAAAAAGGCATTTTTAATTAATCGATTCAAATGATTGCTTTTGCGACGAGAATATTATTTGTCGAAAAATCATTGGTATCATTTTTTGTAAATATGTATATACTATGTATATACATTTTAGGTTGGGGGTGATATAATGTATTCAAAAGAACATTTAGAAAACAAGATAAACCAGAGTAAAGGGGTTGACTACATGTCTACAGTTATTGTTCAAAAATGGGGAAACAGTTTGGGCATTCGTATCCCAAAAGATGCTGCTGTTCAAATAGGTATCGAACAAGGTTCCGAAATGGAATTAAAAGTGATTGGAAATGAAGGTATCATCACATTAAAGCCAAAAAGAATACGGAAGAAATACACATTGGAAGACCTAATATCACAGATTACTCCTGAAAAACGACACGAGGAAATTGATTTCGGGATAGAAGGGCGTGAATTGATTTAATGCCAGCAGACGTACCAGAGAGAGGCGATTTCGTTGTTTTAAACTTCAATCCACAAGCTGGTCATGAGCAGGCTGGGAGAAGGAATGCTATTGTTTTATCGCCTAAAGAATTCAATCATGCAACAGGATTTATAGCTGTTTGTCCAATTACCAATCAAAAGAAGGGTTATCCTTTCGAAGTGGATTTACCAGAAGAAGGAATATCCCTTGATGGCGATGGCTATCCAATAACAGGGGTAGTTTTAACTGATCAAATTAAATCATTGGATTGGAAAGCTCGTAATCTAAAAATTTTAAAGAAATATGATCTAGAAGATGCTCAAATTGAAGAAATAGATAAAATAATTGATGAATGCCTAGCGAAAATAGCAACATATCTGACCTAATGATGCGTGCCTGTCACTCCCCGAATAATCTTGTTTCACAAAAGTGTTCCACGGAGGTTGAGGTAAGCCCACTAATCCCTGATAGTGAAAATGTAAAGCTCTGCGGAGAGAAATCTCTGCGGGGCTTTTCTTTTTGCCCAAATCTGTATCAAGCTTGAGTTCAAATATATATTATGATTTTAGGAGGGTGCCTGTCACTCCCCGATAAGAAAGTAGATCAAATGAAGGCTGACTATGAACAACAAATTGAAAACCTTTA
>JADBKC010000036.1 GCA_014896555.1 Caryophanales bacterium
TGGCTTTCGATGCGAAGTTAATGATATTAACTTGCGAACTGTTACAGCTTGTTCAGCAAGCAGATGAAGTGTATGAAACTGTTCGATCGACGAAGAAAAAAGGGGATTTTTATACAGAAGTGAAACCTTTTGCAGATAAAATGAAAGCGCTAAGTGATGAGTGGGAAGCGGAAGCAAAGAAGTGGCTGATTAGCCAAAAACCGAAGTACATTCATAAACAGCAAATTACTTCGACTTTAGAAAATTTGCAAATCATCGCTGTACAGGCCTTTTTTCCACAGACTAGTTACAGCCGTTTTAAGCAAGCGATTCGTTCAGTGGAGTACATATTAAATGAAGTGAAGCGAAATGTTGATAATGGAGAATCCTCTAAGTGATTAAGTTCATTTAACCGTAAAACTTCATATTTCATATTCGGACAAGGAAAAGAAACTTATGGGCGGGATGTTCTCGGTTTGAAAGAAGAGAGGAAAGGCGGCAACAAAAAGAGGCGGATTTAAAAGGGACAAATCAACCTTTGAAAATCCGCCTCTTTAAAATTATAAAGCGGAAGTTGTATTCTCCAATAACGTTTTTTCCAAGCTGGTGGGACTAATAGCTCCTGCGGTTTCTAAATCACGAACGACGTCACGGTAATCTCTGAGAGGCAACTCATTCAACAAATACAAATTTCTGGCAAAATCAAGAAGCTGATTAAAATCATGTGGTGGGTAAGATTTTTTTTTCAGAAATTTTTCTTTTAACTCGTGAATGGTCATTTTATCAACCCCCTCTTGTTTTTTTTATGTTAACATAAATGGCAGGCGATTTGGACACATTTTTGTAATAAATAGATATACAAATATCGACATTATCAAAAGATTCCGAATTCACTTTTCGGCGTTTGCCACATAAAATGAAGCATCGGAAATGGAGAAAGGAGAAAACACGATGCGGAGGCAAACGACTAGCGGATATCCGTATTTGGCTCATTATTATGCTAATCAAAGCCAACCTTATGGAATTTTACCACATGGTCAATCTAGTCCAATTTTTCATCATTACGCACACTCGCATCCTTATCAACCTTTGCATTCCTTAAATGCGGAAAATGCTGGGAGTTCTTACGTTTATCCCGCTATCCCGAATCAGACCGCGGCAAAAACCAATAGCAGCGACTTATTTGAAAATCCGCTTCAACCTAAAAAGCCTGCTTCACCCCCGCAATTGAACTATTTGCATCCATACCCAAAAGGCAACATAATGAAACCAACTCCGGGAGGATTTCACACCATCATCAATTCTTTCAAAAATCAGGATGGCACTTTGATATGAACAAAATGATTGACACTGCTGGACAGATGATGGCGGTGATGAATCAATTTTCGAGTGTGGTAAAAGGGCTAGGCAGCGTATTTAAACAGTCATAATCAACTCTGGAAATGAAAAACCCGCCGTTTTGAATGGCGGGTTTTCACGTTGTTTCCAAGAAAAAAATGTCAATCAGATAGTTCGATTTTTTTCCCTTGCTTTTTCGGTAAAATCAATGTAAGTAGACCGTCTTTGTACTTTGCTTTTGCCATTTTTTCATTTACCAATGTAGGGAGGGGAATCGTTCTTACTTGGCGCTTAAAAGAAGACTGCTCTTGTACGGTTTGGTGTTTCTCATTTTCCTCCAGTACATATTCTTGTTCTGAAACGGTAATAGTGACGAATTGGGCGTGGATCTCTATCCCAATTTGTTCTTTTGATACTCCGGGCAGTTTGGCCAATATCCAGTACTCTTTTTCTTTTTCTCTTAATTCCACCGGAAAAGAGCCGGCAAAAAACTCATCGATATACTTTAAAAAATTTTTCATCGGCCGTTCAGGAAACCTGCCATTCATGGATTTCATCCAGTCGTCAAATGTATTGCGCTTTTTCGGTTTCTCTGGAAGGTGGCTGTCCATCGCCATCTCTATTCTCCTTTCTTCAATCGTTTTTTTCTTCATTTACAATATGCCAAAATGTTGGAGAGGTGACTGCCAAAGACTGAGGCTATACGAAGCAACATTTTTCTTTTAAAGAGAACGTTTATTCGGTACAATAGACAGTATTGAGGTGAACGATGAAATGGAAAAGAAAAAAACGATACAGGAAGCGATTGAATGGCTGAAAACAGATGAAACTATCAAGAATCAAATTGTGTATTGGCACACCATCCCTGAGAGAGAAGCGAAAACAGCTCCGTTTCCAGAACCGCTTCATCCACTATTGAAAGAAGGGCTTCAAAAGCGGGGGATCGATCGTCTTTATACTCATCAGCTTGCTGCTTACGAGAAGGCCAGAAACGGAGATAGTTTTGTAGTCGTGACCCCCACCGCTTCAGGAAAAACATTGTGCTACAACTTGCCTGTTTTGGAATCCATTTTGTCCGACCCTTCTTCAAGGGCTCTTTATTTATTCCCGACAAAGGCGTTGTCCCAGGATCAGAAAAGCGAATTAAACGAAATGATTATGGAAATTGGGACTGATATTAATAGTTATACATATGACGGTGATACTCCGTCTGGAATTCGGCAAAAAATCCGAAAAGCTGGGCATATTGTCATTACCAATCCGGACATGCTGCATTCTGGGATTTTGCCCCATCATACGAAATGGGTTTCCTTATTTGAAAATTTAAAGTATGTCGTGATTGATGAATTGCATATTTACCGTGGAGTGTTTGGCAGCCACGTGGCCAATGTCATTCGACGTTTGAAGCGAATTTGCCGATTTTACGGAAGCGATCCAGTGTTTATTTGCACATCAGCGACGATTGCGAATCCAAAGGAGTTGGCAGAAGCGATTTCGGAAACACCTATGGCTTTGATCGACAATAATGGAGCTCCAAGCGGGAAAAAGCATTTTGTATTTTATAACCCGCCGGTCGTCAACAAGCCGCTGAATATTCGCAGAAGCGCGCTTTTTGAGGTTCGAAAATTAGCTGGCGAACTGCTGAAAAACAAAATTCAAACCATCGTATTCGCAAGAAGCCGTGTCCGTGTGGAACTTCTTCTTTCCTATTTGCAGGAGCTAGTCCAGCATGAGCTAGGCCCTAAATCCATCCGAGGTTATCGTGGCGGGTATTTGCCGTCGGAACGCCGAGAAATCGAAGAAGGTTTAAGAAGAGGAGATATATACGGCGTAGTCAGTACGAACGCGCTGGAACTAGGGGTGGATATCGGACAATTGCAGGCGTGTGTGATGACAGGGTATCCGGGTTCGGTATCCAGTGTTTGGCAGCAAGCGGGAAGAGCTGGAAGAAGACAAGGGGAGTCTTTAGTGATCATGGTGGCTACTTCCAGCCCGCTCGATCAGTATATTGTGGATCATCCAGATTACTTTTTGAACAAAAATCCTGAAACAGTAAGGATTAACCCTGACAATTTAATCATCATGGTCGACCACATAAAATGTGCTGCCTATGAGCTTCCTTTTAAAAAAGGAGAAACGTTTGGAAATGCAGAAGTGGAAGAGATATTAGAGTTTTTGACAGAGGAAAGAATTCTTCATTATAAAAGGGAACGTTGGTATTGGATGAATGACTCGTTTCCTGCTCACAATATTAGCCTGCGTTCTGCTTCTCAAGAGAATGTGGTGATTATTGATACGACGGAAACAGCCAATGCCAGAGTGATTGGGGAAATGGACCGTTTCAGCGCTATGACCCTTCTGCATGAAGAGGCCATTTATCTTCATCAAGGAATTCAATATCAAGTGGAAAGATTGGACTGGGCTGAAAAGAAAGCGTATGTAAGTGAGGTCGATGTAGATTATTATACAGATGCCAACCTCGCTATTCAGCTTCAAGTGCTGGAAATCGACAAACAGCGGGAAAATGAACATGCGCTCATCTCCTTTGGTGATGTAGGAATCCATATTCTTCCAACTATTTTTAAGAAAATAAAGCTAGATACTCATGAAAATATTGGCTCTGGGCCTATCCATCTTCCTGAAGAAGAAATTCATACAAGTGCCACTTGGATTTCTCTGCAGCAAGATTTAAAAACTTTTTCTGAAGAACATTTAGAAGAGGGTTTGATCGGCACTGCACATAGTTTAAAAGCCGTCATTCCATTGCATATTCTATGCGATCCCTCGGACATCCATATAGCGCCCCAAGTAAAAGCAAATTATAATAGCAAACCAACGATTTTTATCTATGACCATTATCCAGGAGGCATTGGATTAAGCACGGAAGTGTATAACCGAATGAAAGAAATGATTTTCAGCGCAAAAGAGTTGGTTGAGAACTGCCCTTGCGAGAACGGCTGTCCGTCCTGCATTGGAACGGATGTCGCTTCAAAGCACGGCAAAGACAATACAATACGGCTGCTAGGTCTTTTCGCCAAAGCGGTCAATGAACCGATGGAGTGAGGAACTTGTCGTTATCGAGTAAACTTCAAAGAATGAAAACTCATTTAGTGCGAGAAAAGGAAGTGGTCCGGCTTGAACAAAATCAACCACAAGCAGTACAGAAAGAAGAGGAGGAGATACCATATTTAGAAGAATGGAGAGCAGCTGGTGCTGAGCCTTATTTTTTTGATCATCAATACTGTTTGATTCGCCGATCGTTTTACAGCCTCGATCATCGCCATGGCAAGTACAGATTCCGTGAGCTGATCGAAGCTGTGCAGCATTGGAACCAGTGGGATGGCGACCATCCTTTATCAGCCAAGGGACTATCTCATGATGAGCTGTTTTTCTTTGACACGGAAACCACGGGGCTAGGACACGGTGCGGGCAATACGATCTTTTTATTAGGCCATGCCCGTGTACTGAATGATCAAGTGGAAGTCGTTCAGCATATTTTGCCTGAACCGGGTTATGAAATTGCGCTTTATCAAAGTTTTTTGGAACATATCGATTATCAAAAATTGGTTACCTACAATGGAAAAGCGTTTGACTGGCCGCAGGTGAAGACTCGACATACTTTAATCCGCGAGCATGTCCCAAAACTGCCTGAATTCGGTCATTTTGATTTATTCCATGCTGCGAGGAGAATGTGGGAAGAAGAACTTGAGTCCGTGAAACTATCCAATGTAGAAAAGAACATTTTAGGGATCGATCGGAAAGATGATATTCCCGGCTACTTAGCTCCGATGATTTATTTTGATTATGTTGAAAGAAAAAAGCCGGATGGAATGATAGGCATTGTAAAGCATAATGAGAATGATATACTGAGTCTCCTTTCGTTATACATTCATTTAACGTATCAAATCTTTGGTTTAGTCGATCAAACTGAAAAGGAAAAATACCAAGTGGCCAAATGGTTCCACTATATTGGAGAAAACAAGCAGGCAATTGAGTCTTTAGAAGACTTGTTGGAAGAAAAAATGGCAGACAGCAGTGTTGATTTTCGGGTAAAGCAGCTTCTTGCGAAAGAATATAAAAAGGAAAGACAGTATGAGAAAGCTGTGCCGCTTTGGCTTGAAATAGCGGAGAAAGGGCCTCTTGCCTTCAAAAAAGAAGTCTATATTGAGCTTAGCAAGTATTATGAACATAAAGAAAAAAATCTGGAGGCTGCTTATTCCTTTGCAGAAAAAGCACTCGACCATTATAAGAAATGGCATGGAAGGACTGCGAAAGAACAAACGGAGCAAAATGACCTTTATAAAAGATTAGAACGGATCCGACGCAAATTATTAAAGAATCAGGAATGGACAAGGTAATTTCCCGGGCAATCGCAAATTTCGACAAATGGTCATTTTTTCATTTGAGGATTGAAACAGATGATTATAAAATATAGACAGAATGAACAATAAACAGGGGTGGATGAAAGTGTATCGGGCATTGCTAGTTTTATTTTTTGTGTTTATTCTCGTCATGAGTGTGATGATGATTCATTTAAAAGATACTTTCTACTCTTTCCTGTAAATTAGATATTTGCATTAGTACATGCTCCTCTTTGTTTCTCATAGGCTGTTTCTATAAATCATATCAACTTAGAGAGAAAGGAGAAAAAACATGTATTCTAGACCTACAGAGTTGCCGCCGATTATTCATCCGACAATCCATCTCGAAAATCATCTGATTCATCATTATGAAGTGCCATATATACATCCAAGTGATACAATCACTTTTAATCATCAAGTTTTTCAGTGTCAGCACGATTTTCCATATACAGATCCGGCAGTCAATGATGCGCTTCACCAAGATTTGGCGGATTCGCTCCGGGGACAAGACCTGTATTTGGTCTTTAAAAGTGCCGAATGATAGACTTTTTTCCGAGTATTGCCTTATTTCGGCGGTTTATGAGAAAAATTAGCTTCTATTTTTAGCTGTCCATTCGTGTAAAGTGAAAGGCAAAACCGGGAAGGTCATCTCCTTATGCGAAAGGGGACGGACCTTGTTTTGATTTATATAGGAGGGATTGATACGAAGGTAGCTGCTGTATCGGGATATAAGCCGATAGAATTAGGCATTTTGCATCATGACGCCAAAGCGATTGATTACATAAAAAAAGCCATTCAAAAAGAAATTCAAGTTTTATTGGAAGAAGGTCTTGAGTGGGTCCTGATAAGCGGTCAATTGGGAGTTGAGTGCTGGACAGCGGATGTGGTGCTGGATATGCGGATAGAGCATCCTGATTTAAAGCTGGCTGTATTAACTCCTTTTTTAAATCAGGAGAAAAATTGGAATGAAGCGAACCAAGAGAGGTATTATGAAATCCTTAACAACGCTGATTTTGTGGATTCTATTTCGAAACAGCCTTATACCGGTCCTTGGCAATTTCAAAATAAAAACAAGCTCTTTCTTCAAAAAAGCGATTGTCTAGTCCTGTTATATGATGAAGAAAAGGAAGGTTCGCCAAAATATCTTTATCATCAAGCCAAAATATACCAAGAAAGCAACCCATCCTATGCAATCAAACAAGTCACTTTTTTTGATTTACAGAACGTTGCAGAAGAAGAACAATGGAAAAAACATGATTGGTAGGTTCACAATTGACAAAAGACCATATATTTGAAAAAATAAAGTGTACTCTCCATTCTGGATGGTCGAGTCCTGCTGGAGAAAGCGGACCTTTTGGAAAATAGAGGTGATGGCTTTTATGTTGTCTAATAAAATAAAATTAACAGCGAAAGATATTTTAGAAAAAGAATTTAAAACAAGCATGCGGGGATATAATCAAGAAGAAGTTGACCAATTTTTGGATCTTGTTATTAAAGATTATGAAACTTTTCACCAAGCCATTGAAGAGCTGCAAAAAGAAAACTTAAGATTGAAAATGAAGATTGAAAAAGCGTCTAAAACGGATTCATCGACTATGTCACGGCTTCAAGCTCAGCCGGCCAGCCAGCCGCAGCCAGCTGTCACCAATTATGATATTTTAAAACGACTTTCCAATTTAGAAAAACATGTATTTGGCGATAAGCTTTATGAAGATTAATCTTTTTTCGTGAAAGAAAGAAGAAAAGGGCGTTGAATTTTTACGCTGTTTCTTTTATAATAGTTCAAGCCAAAAGGATAATAGCGTTCAGGTAATCGCTGCAGCCTTTAAGGCCGCAGAGGAAAGTCCATGCTCACACGGTGCTGAGATGCCCGTAGTGTTCGTGCCTGGCGAAACCATAAGCCAGGGCAGTTTGGCATGTGCTAGGCTGACGGCAGGGAAAGTACCTAAGTCCTTTATTTGGGATATGGTATGAGTACCTTGAAAGTGCCACAGTGACGAAGTTTTGCGAGAAATCGCAAAGGTGGAACGAGGTAAACCCCGCGAGTGAGCAACCCAAATCATGGTAGGGGCGCCTTCTCGAAGGAAATGAACGGAGAGAAGGGCAAGCAAGATTCTCTTGCTTGCAGATAGATGATTGCCGCCTGAGTACGAGACAATCCCAGTCGTTTGCAGTACGAAGGAACAGAACATGGCTTACAGAACGTTATTATCGGGAATAGGATGTATAAAAAGCTCTCCTTTTGGGAGAGTTTTTATTATGGGATTAGGAAGGGGATAGGCCCCTTTTTCCTACATACTGACAATAATGAAAAACGAATAGGTGATGATATGTCAACATATACCATTATTGCGACGACTGCGATGGGACTGGAAGCCATTGCGGCAAAGGAAGTCAGAAACTTAGGATACGAGTGCAAAACCGAAAACGGAAGAGTCCTGTTTCAAGGAGATGAGAAAGCCATTGCTCGTGCCAATCTTTGGTTGAGAACGGCGGACCGGATCAAAATTCGCGTCGGCTGTTTTAAAGCATTCACATTCGATGAACTTTTTGAACAAACAAAAGCGTTGCCTTGGGAACGATTTTTGCCCGTAGATGCTGAATTTCCCGTTCAAGGCAAATCCGTTAAATCCAAGCTGTATAGCGTTCCAGACTGCCAAGCGATCGTTAAAAAAGCGATTGTCGAGCGTCTAAAAAAAGCGTATCATCACCCTTCATGGCTGGAAGAAAACGGAGATTTGTTCAAAATCGAAGTGGCCATCCATAAAGACGAAGCGGAACTGTTGCTGGACACATCGGGTAGCGGACTGCATAAGAGAGGCTACCGTGCTGGACAGGGAGAAGCGCCGTTGAAAGAAACGCTGGCGGCGGCTTTAGTTTTTCTTACGAATTGGACGCCGGACCGTCCGTTTATCGACCCTTTTTGTGGATCGGGAACCATTCCGATTGAAGCGGCATTAATTGGTCAAAATATTGCTCCCGGATTCAATCGAAGTTTTGTTTCTGAAACATGGCCTTGGATGGATGCCACTATTTGGGAAGAGGCTCGAACGGAGGTGGAAGATCTTGCTGAATACGACCGGGAATTGGATATCATCGGAACGGATATCGATCATCGGATGATCGACATTTCCAAACAAAACGCTTACGAAGCTGGTCTAGGAGAAATGATTCAGTTTAAGCAAATGCAGGTGAAAGATCTTCATACGACAAAACAATATGGGGTGATCGTAGGAAATCCTCCATATGGCGAGCGGTTGAGAAAAAGCGGAAGTAGAAGCTATGTATCGGGATATGGGGCGGACTTTTGCAAAATTAGAGACGTGGTCCACTTATATTTTGACATCCCATCGGCAATTTGAAACATTTTATGGAAAACCGGCAACGAAAAAAAGAAAGTTGTTTAACGGATTTATCAGAACGGATTATTATCAGTACTGGGGACCGAGACCTCCAAAAGACATGAGATCATATTGATCGGCGGGGGTCTTCCCCGCAGATTAATATTTTTACAAAAAAGCTCCGGTATCGAATAGACTGTATCGGATTAGTTGATTAAATAGCGAGTGATCGGTTTTATCTACAGAAAGCTAATATACATTTTAAAATCTTCGCATTAGACTGTTTATAAAAGCGCGCCGATATTCCATCACCGATATTTTTGGGAAATGTGGTAAAATGGGGTCATATGGAGAAAAGGGGGACCTATATGAATCCAATGACGAAAGAAATTGAAAACGATTTTTTACAATATATTCAAAAAATGACATCCTTTCAAGAGGCTTTAAATCTTCTTTATTGGGATATGCGGACAGGTGCACCTAAAAAAGGAATTCATCAGCGTTCAAATGTGGTAGGGGTATTATCTTCTGAATTGTTTCAAATGTCTGTCTCTGACGAAATGGCATCTTTTATTGCCAGCTTATCGCCCCATGAAGAGAAGCTTTCGCCAACCGTTGCCAAAATATTAGAAGAATGCAAAAAGGATTACCATCGTAATAAAAAAATTCCGGCTCAAGAATATAAAGAGTACATAATTTTACAGTCAAAAGCCGAGAGTGCATGGGAACAGGCAAAAGAAGAAAGCAATTTTGAACTGTTTAGACCATACTTAGAAAAAATCGTTGCATTTAAGAAGAGATTTATTGAATATTGGGGCTATAATGGTCATCCATACAATGCATTGCTCGATTTGTACGAACCAGGAGTCACAGTGGATGTTTTAGATCCTGTTTTTGAAAAGGTCCGTACGTTTCTAGTGGATTTTGTTTCAAAGATTCAGAATTCGCCTCATAAACCGAAAACCGATTTTCTATTTGAATATTTTCCAAAAGAAAATCAGCGGTTATTTAGTTTACAGATTTTAAAGAGTATGGGTTATGATTTAGAAGCCGGCCGTTTGGACGAAACGATCCATCCCTTTGAAATAGCCTTAAATCCAGGTGATGTCCGGGTTACGACCCGCTATAATGAAAAAGACTTCCGGGTTGCTGTATTTGGCACGATCCATGAAGGAGGGCATGCCATTTATGAGCAAAATATCCGCCATGATCTTGTCGGAACACCGCTCTGTGCCGGCACGTCAATGGGCATTCACGAATCACAATCATTGTTTTATGAAAATTTTATCGGTCGACATCGCCATTTTTGGAATAAGCATTTTGATCTCTTGAAGCGCTATTCCAATGGCCAGTTTGATACCATTTCTACAGAAGAGTTTTATCGAGCGGTGAACGAAATAAAGCCGGGATTGATTCGGATCGAAGCCGATGAATGTACTTATCTTCTTCATATCATTATTCGTTATGAAATAGAAAAGGCGCTGTTTCATAATGAGATACAGGTGAAAGATTTACCTGAAATTTGGAATTCGAAATATGAAGAATACTTAGGCATTTCTCCTCGAAGCGATGGAGAAGGGGTGCTTCAAGATATCCACTGGGCAGGCGGAGATTTTGGTTACTTTCCTTCCTATGGTCTCGGACTTATGTATGCGGCCCAGTTTTACTACAGTATGAAAAAGGATTTACATGATTTTGAGGAGCTTCTGGAAACAGGTAATTTGATTCCAATCAAAGAATGGCTCAACCGACATGTCCACCAATACGGAAAATTGAAAAAACCGCTCGAAATTTTAATGGATGCGACAGGGGAAGAATTAAACCCAGACTATTTCATCCGTTATATCCACAATAAATATACAGAAATTTACCAGCTATAACTCGATTTTCGTTCAAAAAAAGCATGAACCTGGTCTTCAATCGATTAATACATTCATTCTTTGTCGTTAGACCTGAATTTTATTGGGGTCTAGTGGAAGAATGATTCCGATATAGAATGATCTTTAAGGATAAACTCTTTCAATCATTAGGAAAAAGAGGAAAAAAATTTTTCTCCTCTTTTTCAGCTTTGACTTTCTTGTTCCAAAGGCTCTGGTGTTTGCCATTAGCGTTTAAACATAAGCTATTGCTTAAGAGAAATCGTGCCACACCAATCTCATTCTGCATAAGGCGTCAATCATCCACATCGAAAAGATTTTTCTTCATCTGAAGATATCCTTATGGAAACCATTTTTTGATTGTTAAAAAAAAAACAATTGGCTTTAGAAAACGAATGATCATCACCTTTTCCCTTTTTGTAATAATGCGAAAAAAGATGGATTAAAAACAAAGAATGTTCAGAATATAGGAATAAATATCAAGGAAAGATTTATTTGTACAAAGTAATGTTCGTATTTTCTATTGAAATCAATCACTAATTTGTTATAATGTTAGTAAAATTTCAAAAAGCATTCACTCATATAATGGCAAGAATATGGCTTGCTAGTTTCTACCGGACTGCCGTAAACAGTCTGACTATGAGTGAGCAATGAGGCGGACCGATTCGATTTGATCTGTCCTGTTTTTCCTTGTCCCTTTAAAAGCTCAAAGGTCATTGCTTCACTCATGTTCGAGGAATGCAATGATCTGTGGGCTTTTTTCTATTCTGCGGGTCAAATGAAAAGGAGGACTGTTATGAAGAGTTTGGAAGAAAAAATTTCACAGGAAGGTCTTGTTTTATCCGATCAGGTGCTGAAAGTTGATTCCTTCCTGAACCATCAAATCGATCCTATCCTCATCAAGGAAATGGGAGAAGAGTTTGCAAAAAGATTTCAAAACGAATCCATTACGAAGGTGCTGACACTGGAATCAAGCGGTATTGCGCCGGCGGTCATGACAGCTCTTGAATTGAAAGTGCCGGCTATTTTCGCTCGCAAAAACAAATCTTTGACTTTGTCGGAAAATGTTTATGTATCAAAGGTGTACTCCTTTACGAAACGTGAGACGAGTACCATCTACGTATCGAAAAAATATTTAAACGAAAGCGATCGCATCCTGATTATCGACGATTTTTTGGCAAACGGACAAGCAGCTTGTGCTTTAATGGATATTGTAAAACAAGCGGGTGCACATCTAGTTGGGATTGGCATTGTCATTGAAAAGGCATTTCAAAACGGCGGTTCCCTTCTTCGTCAACAAAATATTCGAGTAGAGTCGCTGGTCCGAATTCAGTCATTGGAAAATGGGAAAGTATTATTCCTTGAGGAGGCATTACAATGAAAAATCGATGGATCCAAACGGCTTCGCTAGGGTTGCAGCATGTCCTGGCCATGTATGCCGGGGCCGTGATCGTTCCTTTGATTACAGGCGGTGCGTTGAAACTGACCAGCGAACAATTAACTTATCTAGTGTCGATTGATATTTTTATGTGCGGTATAGCGACTTTTTTGCAAGTATGGAAAGGAAAATGGTTTGGAATCGGCTTGCCGATCGTGCTGGGATGTACATTTACTGCCGTTGCTCCAATGATCGCCATCGGACAGTCGTACGGATTGCCGGGTGTTTATGGAGCCATCTTGGCTTCAGGGATTTTTGTCGTGCTCATTGCCCCTGTATTCAGTAGGCTTGTCCAATTTTTCCCGCCGATCGTAACGGGCTCTGTTGTTACGATTATTGGTCTTATGTTAATACCGGTTGCTATGAAAAATATGGCTGGAGGAGAGGGAAGCCCTGATTTCGGATCCCCTGCCAATATTGGCCTGTCATTTGGAACATTGTTCGTTATTATTATGCTTTATCGCTTTTTCACAGGGTTTATTCGATCCATTTCCGTCCTTCTTGGGTTATTGGCTGGTACGATGGCAGCGGTGGTGATGGGAAAAGTGGATTTCTCTCCAGTTTCGGAAGCGTCCTGGTTCCATATGATTAAGCCGTTTGTATTGGGCGTGCCTGCTTTTCATTGGACCTCCATTCTGACTATGATTTTTGTGTCGATTGTAAGCCTTGTAGAGTCAACGGGTGTCTATTTTGCCGCATCAGATATTTGTGGAAAGAAAGTTAGTGAAGATGATCTAAAAAAAGGATATCGTTCAGAAGGGATTGCCAGCATATTAGGGTCTCTCTTTAATTCTTTTCCGTACACGGCTTTTTCCCAAAATATCGGACTTATCCAACTATCGGGTGTCAAATCAAGGTCTGTCATTTTCGTAACAGCGTTCATTTTAATGCTTCTTGGGTTGATTCCAAAGATTGGAGCTTTCACAACGATTATCCCATCCGCTGTTTTAGGCGGAGCAATGGTGGCCATGTTTGGCATGGTCATAGCCCAAGGAATTAAAATGCTGAGCAAAGTCGATTTCACATCGCAAGAAAATTTATTGATTATGGCTTGCTCCATAGGGATGGGACTTGGCGTAACAGTGGTGCCGGATTTATTTGGCCAATTGCCAAAAGCGCTGCAAATATTAACAGGAAACGGAATTGTAGCAGGCAGTGTGACGGCCATTGTTTTGAATATCGTGTTTCATATGATTGGCAAAAGAACAGATAAAAGCACAGCTGTGATTCAACAGAAAATTTCATAAAACTATTCAAAAATATAGCTGGAAAAAATAAATGAAAGGCAAGGGACTCGATTCCTTGCTTTTTTATTTGGCCCTTCATACCTAATCCGGGGGTATGCTGGGCTTGTGTTGTTCGCGGTGAAACTTTTGTTCTATTCACAGGATGCCCGGACAGATTGTCTTGATTTTTGGAAGCATAACTGTCAATCGGAAGGAAAAACTATTCTTACTACAGAACAGGAGAGAATTCCGATGGCAATGATTGTTTCAGCGGGGCATGCCAATCCAGACTATCGCGATTCTCAAGAGGAAGTACAAGCGTTGGTAAAACAAATTTTTTCTGGTTATCCCCCTATGGACAGGATGTTGAAAGAATTTCAAAATGCAGAAATCGAAACTCGATATTTTGTGAAGCCGCTTGAATGGTATCAAACATTTCATGATTTTGAAGAGCGTAATCGGCTGTTTGTCGATGAAGCAGTGCGATTAGGGATAGAGGCCATTCAAAATTGCTAGCCGAAGAACCGCTCCATTACGAAGACATCGAGGCGATTTTTACCGTTTGCACAACGGTCCTCTCCACTCCGAGCCTGGAAGCGAGGATCATGAACATTCTTCCGTTCTCCACGTCCGTGAAACGAATCCCTATTTGGGGATTGGAATGAGAAGGGGAGCTTCAGGACTGGCTCGGGCATTTGAGTATTGCAAAGCCTTTCCAAAAGCGAATGTGCTCGTTTTAGCGGTTGAGTTATGCAGCTTGACATTTCAATTAGATGATCGGTCTAAAAGCTATTTGATCGGCACCTCTTTATTTGGTGACAGTGCGGCTTGTGTTCTTGTTTGCGGGGGTGATAGTCCAGTAGTGAAAGCGAAAAAGACTCTTCCACAAATTTATGCAGCCAAAAGTGTTCTAAAAAAAGAAGCACTTGATGTGATGGGATGGGATGGGATATCCGTAAACGCGGTCTGTATGTCATTTTTCAAAAGATATCCCGGCTATAGTGGCAAAATGGCTCAAACCCGTTGTGGAAGCATTTTTGGCTGAGCATGAACTTACTTGGAATCAAATAACCCATTTTATCGCCCATCCAGGAGGGAAAAGGTCATTCAAGCGTATGAAGAAGCCTTTTGCTTAAATCACAAAATGACAGAAGACGCTGCATTCATTTTGAAGAAATACGGAAATATGTCTTCGCCCACTATTTTTTATGTGTTGGAAAGAACGCTAAAAAAGCAGATTCCTAGAGGCGAAATCGGACTTTCCTGCGCCCTTGGGCCCGGATTCAGCACAGAACTATTGCTCATGAGGTGGACATAATGCTGTTTTTTTTCGTATTAGGATGGCTAGTGCTGCAACGGATGATCGAACTTGTTGTTGCGAAAAGGAACGAAAAATGGCTGGCCGAAAAAGGGGCAGTACAATTCGGCTCTGGTCATTACCTTTGGATGGTTCTCTTGCATGGTGCTTTTTTTCTATCGCTTTTGGCTGAAGTGCAAGGGTTTGGCCAAAATCCTCATCGTTATTGGACTTTCCTATTGTTCCTTTTTTTTCTGTCTTCAAATAATAAGAATTTGGATTATTACTTCGTTAGGCCCCTATTGGAATACAAAAATTATCGTGCTGAAAGGAGCGGAAGCGATAGAAAAAGGACCTTACCGATGGTGCAGACATCCTAATTATTGGCTTGTCACGCTCGAATTGATATTGACCCCGCTTCTATTTCAAGCATATATCACCTTGTTCGTGTTTTTTCTCCTCAATCAAATGATGATCCGGATTCTCATTCGGACGGAGGAGGAGGCACTTTTAGCCTACACCAATTATCAAGAATTGCTGGAACACCGGCATTAGTCAAAGTAAAAACGAAAAGTTCGTGAAAAATGACATTGAAAATGATTATCGTTTATGCTATAGTCTAATTACTAATGAAAATGATTATCATATGCATAAAAAGGAAGGAGCAAAGCCATGATCTTATTTTTTGTACTTCTAACGGTCGTTGTTTGTGGTTTAACATTAAAATATGTACTGGGTCATGTCCTTCAGCCTGAAAATTTTCCTTCTGCATCTCGCCATCATCAGCAAGAATCAAAGGATGAAACTGTATATTTTCCAATACATTCCCATCATTAAAGGCAAACAATATGTTTGTCTTTTTTTGTTATGGCGCTTGTATTGGAAAAAATTCGTCATAGTGTATCTAACTTATAATATTTCTCCAATAGCATAGTAGAATTTGAAAATGCTGTTTTTAAAAGGGAAAACGTAGTAAAAACGGACTTGTGTTTTTCTGAAAATAAAAATATTGATGGGAATGAAGGAGAATTTCCGATAAAATAGAATAAGAATTTTCATTGTGTCGGTGCCATGCTGACCAGTTTGAGTTTAAGTGATAAAGGGGTTAAGGGATTTATGTCTACTGCACAAAAACATAAGACCACGGAACAAATGATGGCGAAAACGATGGAGCTTTATGAACGTTTTCAGCAATTAGGAGATCAGGAAAGGGCGGAAAAAGCAAAACTGTTTTTAAAAAAGCTCTATCGAGAGGAATTTATTATCGCTTTTTGCGGCCATTTTTCGGCTGGAAAATCAACGATGATTAATCAGCTGACGGGGGAACCCATTTTGCCGTCAAGTCCGATTCCTACAAGCGCCAATTTAGTGAAAATTCGACATACCGACGAGGACTTTGCGAAAATTTTGTATCGTAATCGCAAACCGATTCTGTTCAAAGGTTCGTACCATTTTGATACGATAAAAGAGTTTTGCAAAAATGGCATGGAAGTGGAATCCATCGAAATTGGCCGCACGCAGTCTCATTTGCCGAAAACATTAACGGTGATGGATACACCGGGGATTGATTCAACCGATGATGCCCACCGCATTTCCACAGAGTCGGCTTTGCATTTAGCCGATATGGTGTTTTATGTCATGGACTATAATCATGTGCAATCGGAACTGAATTTTACGTATACAAAAGAACTTTTATCCCATGGTGCAAAATTGTATTTAATTATTAATCAGATTGACAAACATCATCAAGAAGAATTGTCTTTTGATGAGTTTCAGCAATCGGTTTACCGTGCTTTTGACGCTTGGGATGTTCATCCTGAAGGATTTTATTTTACGAGCTTGAAGGAGCCTGATCATCCGTATAATGATTTTTCGGTAGTGAGAAAGCTAGTGGTTCAAAGCATTCAAAGGCGGGAGGAGTTATCCCTTCAGTCTGCTGAAGCGATGATGGAGCGGCTAATTGCAGAGCATTTAGAATGGCTGAAAAAAGAACAAGATGAAAAAAAAGAACAGCTTGCGGCAGTGCTAGGAAACGAATGGGATGAAAATGAGATTTTTGCAAAGGAAGAAGAGCTAAGAATCAAAATCGAACAAAAAAATGTTCAAAAAGCAGTCGAGGAATTTGAAAACGATCGGGAAACCATTTTAAAAAATGCTTATATTATGCCAGCAGAGACGCGGGAACTTGCCAAGTCTTTTTTGGAAGCGTTCCAGCCTGATTTTAAAGTTGGATTTTTCTTCAGCAAGAAAAAAACAGAAGAAGAAAAGGCGCTTAGATTAGAGCAGTTTCAAGCTGACTTGCAGGAAAAAGTGAAGGCTCAGCTGGAATGGCATATTCGTGACTTGCAGGCAAAATGGCTGAAAAAATACAACCTGGTTCATGACGAATTAGAGATGAAGGCCGAAGAATTTACGGTCCAATTGGATTCATCGCTTTTAACGACATCGATCAAACCAGGAGCCCGGGTAACCGGTGATTCTGTGCTGCATTATTGCGACGAAGTTGCTGAAAAGCTAAAAAAAATAGCACGGATGGCCAGCAATGAATGGCTGGAGATGGCCAAATCCATTCTGGAGAAAAAATGGCAGTCAGAGTTCAGAACATTGCAGAATGAATGGGCAGAGTGGAGCAAAAAGAAAAGCGCTGTTCATCAATGGAAAGAACTTGACCGTCTTGAAAACGAAAGAAAAAAAGCGTTTACAGCATTGAAAACCGGTGCTTACTCTTATTCGTCTTCCATCGATGAAAGAATACGGAAATGGGAAGCCGAAGAGCAGGAAGCGGAAATTTATACAAAAGAATCGGATCCGTCAAATTCTGATTCGATTCCAAAAATCAAAAGAGAAAAAAGCGAGTCAAAAGATGCTGAACCTGAAGTTTCAACTTATTCTCCTAGCGTGATCGCAGAGAAAATGATTCGTTGGAGCGAAGCTTTAAATGGAATTCCAGGCTTTAAATATTTGCGGAAAGAATTAGCCGAGAAAGCAAACCGCTTAAGAAAACAAGAATTTACGATTGCGTTATTTGGTGCTTTCAGCGCTGGCAAATCCTCTTTTGCCAATGCCATGCTTGGTGAAAAAGTGCTGCCGGTTTCCCCTAATCCGACGACGGCGGCAGTCAATCGTATCCATCCACCAAATGAAATCTATCATGATCGGCAAGCGGCAGTCCATTTGAAAACAAGCGAAGAAATGCTTTCTGATTTGCAGTCTTCTTTAGGTGTCTTTCATGTAAAGGCGGATTCCCTTGAGGAAGGATATGCACGGATTCCTAACATTATCGCAAACGAAAATAAAAATGGAAAAGAAAATATTCATTTGTCCTTTTTAAAAGCGTTTTATGAAGGATTTCCGGAATATAAAGAGCATTTAGGGGAAACGCTCGTTGTCGATTTAAATGATTTTAGGGGCTTTGTGGCAAATGAACGTCAAAGCTGTTTTGTAGACTCAATCGATCTTTATTATGATTGTGAGTTTACTAGATTGGGAATCACGTTGGTAGATACTCCAGGGGTTGATTCTATCAATGCCCGTCATACGGGAGTCGCATTTGAGTATATTAAAAATTCCGATGCGATTTTATTTGTGACCTATTATAACCACGCGTTTTCAAAAGCAGATCGTGAATTCTTGATTCAGCTTGGCCGGGTGAAAGACTCTTTTGAATTGGATAAAATGTTTTTTATCGTCAATGCTGTCGATCTTGCCAATGATGAGGAAGAAGTGGCTGATGTTTTATCGTATGTCGAAGATCAGTTGCTGCAGTACGGTATTCGCTACCCGCGAATTTACGGCGTCTCCAGCCTCCTTGCTCTAGACCCGAATAAACGAAAGCAATCGCGGATTGAGTCGTTCCAATCCGCCTTTCAATCTTTTTTACAAAACGATTTAACGAAGATTGCCGTACAATCTGCAGAGCGGGATATGAAGCGAGCGGTCTTACAGCTAGAGCAATTGATCAAAACGGCAGAGGAGAATCAAGAAAACCGGAAAGAAAAGAAAGCATTGCTGGCAAAGCAAAAAGAGCAAATCATTCAACATTTAGAGAAGGAAACATCCGATCTTTTGTGGAAACGGTTAGGTCAAGAAATCGACGAGCTCGTGTATTATGTAAAACAACGTGTCTTTTATCGGCTTCCAGATTTTTTTAAAGAATCATTTAATCCATCTGTCTTGCAGCAATCAAGCGGAAAAGAAGCGCTTCGTACTGCATTAGCCGATTTTTTGCGTTCCATCGGATTCGATTTCGCTCAAGAAATGCGCGCCACAAGCTTAAGAGCGGAAAAATTTCTTCACCAAGCTTTAAATGTGAAGCAAAAAAGTTTGCATGAACATTATCAAAGCATTCAAGAGCAGCTTTATTTTTCTGATTTAGAATGGCCTTCGAAAGAAACTCCTGATTTTCCGGTGGCTTTTCATTCGCTTTCACAAGAAACGTTTTCGCCGGCGCTCGCTCTTTACAAAAATGCCAAAACGTTTTTTGAAAAGAATGAAAAACAGCTTATGCAAAATAAATTAGAAGACATTCTGTTGCCGTTAGCCGATCAATATCTCGAAAGTGAGAAAGAAAAATTGGGCAAGTGGATAAAAGAGACATTGGACGAACAATTTAGTCGTCTAAAGAAAAGCCTCTATTCTGAGTGTGAAGAACAATTCTCCGCTTGGGTGGAAGCGTTGGAAGCAACGGAAAATATACAGGAATGGGAAAAAGTGCTAGCGGGGCTTCAAAAAGACATCGCTTAGGAGGGGATTGGATTTGCCTGTAAACCGATTCCACGCATGCGCTACCTGCATTCATTTTTCAGCTGAAAAAACAGAAAGCGGCATGCTTTATCGCTGTCTCCGCCTAGGATATGAAACGAAAACTCATTATCAGTTCAACTGCTGGACCCCAAAAGATCATGTAAAGAATTTGATGAAAAAAGAATCGAAAAAGACGTATAAGGATCAGGTGTCATCCTAGAGAGAAAACAACAAGCCCGGGGCTTTCAATCAAAAAATTGAGAAGCTCCGGGCTTTTATTGAACAAAAGGGTAAGGAATATCGTATTGTTTATCGAAAAAGGGGATAAAACGCCTGCTTGCTTTTTATGTCGACTAAATCAAAGTTCTTTACACTTTCGTATTGAATTCTTTCTAGAATCAATGAATTATGGTAGTATGGAATGAAGTTCATATTCAACAATGGGGTGACGGAATGAAAGAGAATGAACATCTTTTAATCGTAGACGGAATGGCGCTTTTATTTCGATCTTTTTATGCAACGGCTGTGACAGGACAATTTATGATTAACTCAAAAGGATTGCCGACCAATGGTGTGCAGGGATACATAAAGCATTTACTGACGGCGGCAGAGAAGATTCAGCCGACGCATATTGCGGTATGCTGGGACATGGGCAGCTATACGTTTCGTAATGACCTTTTTCCTGGCTACAAAAGCAACCGTGAAGCTCCGCCAGTTGAGTTGATCCCGCAATTTGACCTAGCCAAGAAAGCGACAGATTACTTTCAACTTCCGAATATTGGAGTAGAAGGTTTTGAAGCAGATGACTGCATTGGAACCATTGTCAAAAAGGAAGGTCCTAAAAAAGTCACGATCTTAAGCGGCGACAGGGATTTGCTTCAATTGCTCGATGAACATATAGATGTCATGCTTCTGAAAAAAGGTTATGGAAACTATGCATTTTACACATACGAAAGATTTTATGAAGAATACGGTGTTACGCCAAAACAATTTATTGATGTTAAAGCATTGATGGGTGATCCGAGTGACGGCTATCCAGGTGTGAAAGGAATTGGAGAAAAAACAGCCCTTAAATTAATTCAACAATTTGGATCGATCGAAGGAATCCTTGAGAATTTTTCTTTGCTGTCGCCTTCCCAGAAAAAGAAAATCGAGCAAGATTTAGAAATGCTCTATCTTTCCCGAAAATTAGCGACCATCCATTGTAGCGCTCCTCTTGACTGGGATAGGGAACAGGCACGTTGGGAACCATTTCCTGATTCTGTTTTGGAGTGTATCGAGCAGTTTGAATTCAAAACGTTAAAACCACTTTTATTCCGCTGGAACCAACATAAATCAGCTAGACTGTTATCCAATGAGCGGTGAGCAAAAAATGTTGCCCACCGCATTTTTACTTAGCAGAAAAACGAAAAGAAGCAGACTTTTCCGTAATTATATGGATCAGTTCAAAACAATGTTTTGTTATTTTTTATTGGATTTTTTGGCTGCATGTTCTAATTGACTTTTCGGATCGGGCGTGAAATCGGCATCTTGGCCATAACCTTGTGGATTGGCGCCTGGTGCTTTCGTTCCTCTTCCTCTGTTTCTGTTTTTGCTCATGATGGTCACCTCCCTCTTTACTTTCTCTCGGGAAGTTCTTTTTATGCAAAAGTGGTCAATAGAATGAATGTTCTCTCTAAGAAAGCAGGGAGGACAGCAGAATAAAGGGAAACAACGTACAGATTATTTTTCTTTCAGTTATGAATATCCGACGAGAAGGAACATAGTAAGAAGGAATACGGAGTGCAGCCTCCTTTCACTAAGCACCTAAATAAAACAAAAAATCCTGAATTTTCAACGCAAATGTTGAGGAATCAAAGGTTAGAAATTGAAAGGTTTATTCTAATTTTTCATAAAAAACTTACTTATTGGGAAAAATGATTGCTTTTTTGCTACTTTTCTATTTTATTGATTTTGTCTATCATTCTTATGACCGAGGTGCTTAGTAACATCAATCAAATAAAGGTACCGTTTGTTGAAGGTTCTTTATGAAAAAATACGTCGGTAATGAAGAAATTAAAAATAAATATAAAGCTAGCTAGCACAACGAACGACCTTTCTAGCCACACAGAAAACACCTCCTTTCACTTTACACATAAAGTAGATTGTGAGTTTATTGAAGTACAAGAAAGTCCAAATTTCCCATTATTTGAAACGATTCCTCTACTATACACCTTTGAAATATCAAGATCGAGATCTTCAACCTGAAAGAATTATATGAAACGGTTTTACAATAATTTCTTTTTCCAATCATATTCGAAAGTCTACATATTGCAGACATCGTTCTGTTGCGGCCATGTTTCATATATTAAAAAATTATGGAACTTGTGATTTTGCCAGTTTCGTTCGTCTCTCAAAATAATCAAACGATCTTATTTAACTGTTTTCCATTGTCAACATTCTCTTAAAGGTTCTTGTGGCCACACATTTCGGGGAGTCTAAGAAAATGAGCACGATTGCTTCCATCTTTTAAGATAATTAGCTTCTTTCTTTTGGTTTATTCAACCGGCCTTTTTCCGGAAAAAATGTTGAAAAATAGGCACTTCTGATATCACCATGCTTAGAAAAATCAAGACAGAACCGGTTACTCCTGACCATGACAGCCGTTCACCGATCCAAAAATAGGCAGTCAGGACTCCAAATACAGGTTCCATCGATAAGATGAAAGCCACCTTAGGCGGAGACGTATATTTTTGAGCGTATGTTTGAACAAAAAAAGCAGCGTCCGTTGCCAACAAAGAAGTCACCAATAACGAATAAAAAACAGAAGGTTTCATAAGAACAGAAACTTGAAAAGCTGTTCGCCAATTCTCCAAAAGGAAGCTTCCTATGAAACTGAGAATGGAAACGGTGAAAAATTGGACGGTCGTTAACATCAGCACGGAGGCTTGATGGGTAAATTTCCCTGTCAATACGATATGTAATGCGAACGCAATGGCGCAGAACAAACTGAGAATATCCCCTCTATTCCAGCTATCTCCCTCACCTGCTGATGTAAGTAAATAAAGACCTAATGCCGCAGTGAACGAACCTACAACAGCGGAGAAGGAAGGCTTTATTTTCAAAAGAGCAAAAGCCAACAACTGAACAAATACAACATACAATCCAGTGATAAAACCCGACTTGGAAACAGTGGTGTACGACAGCCCGACCGTTTGGAAAGCATAGCCAATAAACAAGCACAATCCAAGTACACTTCCATAGCCGATCGCATGGAAGGAAAAAGTTTTTTGGCTTTTACAGAGCATTAGAATGAGAAGCATGACAAGCCCGGCCAATCCAAACCTTATTGCGTTAAAGGAGAGCGGCGGCAAAAAGTCAATTGCATTTTGAATCATCACAAATGTTGCGCCCCATACAAGCGCTACCATGAACAATGAAAAATCAGAAATCCATTTCATCATACTGTCTCCTTTCATGAAGAGGAATCCGTGGCAAGATATCGTATACGAAAGTAGTGAAATCATTCCTCAAAGAATCAATCCTTGTCCAATTCGGCAGAACCGGACATTTGAAACCATCATGTTCAAGCAAACACGAAAGCGATGCCATTTTCTGATTTCCAACGCTAGAATGAATGCTAAGAATTCGAAACAGACATAAAATAAAACAAATGGAAAATCGTATCGTGGTGTTAAACACGTTATTTAGATGATGGAATGATGTTTCCAGAAATAGGGCGGCCATCCTATTTAAAACGGAAAGGCTCTTGAAAAATTTTTGATCAAAAGGAAAATATATTCTTATGTAAGTTGGCTTGATAAAGAAGCAAACTCATCAATACAAATAACGGGAAATGATTTTGAAAATGGTTTGGTTTACTTGGATATGCCACTATGTGCTTGATGATTACCGCCACGATCAAAAGTCAGTTGCCTAGTTTGAACCGTTCATTCATTTTATGATAAAGGCTCACAGTAAACATAAACGTTTGAAAGAAGCCAAACAGCAAACAAAGTTAATAAAATGATCATAAAAATGATTATACTAAACAAAAGAACTGGCGGAAAGATAGGAATAGGTGAACGAGATGAAAATGAAAATAAAATGGCTATACAGCCAAAAGAAAATCCAGGATATATGGTTTGAATCAGAGTGGATGGAAACAAAAAAGATTCTGCCGTTGATACAAGATTTAGAAAAGACGGGAAGGTTGAAACAAGTAGTGGTCATCGACGAGATGGAAAATCAATGGTCCAAAAAAGATTATATGAAATTAAACGAAAAGCTGGAGGAAGAGCCGACCGATATAACGGTATATTTTGACGGAGGGTTTGACCGTACCACATTTACCGCAGGCATTGGTATCGTTATTTATTACACAAAAAGTGGGGTACCCTACAGGATAAGAGCAAACCAGAAGCTGGATGAACTAGAATCCAATAATGAAGCGGAATACGCTGCTTTATATCAAGCTGTCCAAATGCTGGAAGAACTAGGAGTCAAAAATACAGTATGCACGATTTCTGGCGATTCATTAGGGGTATTAAAACAGCTGTCTGGGGAGTGGCCGTGCTTTGAAGAAAACCTAAATAAATGGCTGGACCGGATTGAAGGGAAAATCAACGAACTGAAAATAATGCCCCTTTACAAAGAGGTGGATAGAAAGCAAAATAAAGAAGCGGACAAATTAGCGAGCCAAGCGTTAAAAGGAATTATAATAAACAGTCATTCGAAATTATGATGATAAATGGAATCGATCAGAATGAAGGGTGTTGAATCAATTGGATAGGAAACAGTTGTTGGAAGAGGTGGATGAATTACTTCAAACTTATTGTCAAGGATGCTTAGTGAAATCCACGCTGCGGAAAGAATACGGGAAAACAAGAGCTCACCGATTTTGCATTCGTGAGTGTACAGTGGGAGAAAAACTA
>JADBKC010000037.1 GCA_014896555.1 Caryophanales bacterium
GCCATGAAAATAGGACAAAAAATGCATTTGCAGCTATTTCAGCAGCTGACAAAAGAAGAACGTAAAACATTGGACTCCGTTTATGGAAAATTGCTGTCATTTTTGGAAAAGCAAAAATAATCGGCTGTTCAAATGGAACGGTTCCCACATTGACCGCTTAGATGGTTATGCAGGAGCCGTTTTATCGTTTTCGAGAAAGCGCGTATTGAGTGTTCCTGTTGTCTTCAAGCTGTTTAAGGCCATACGTTTCTTTTTCTGCTTCTTCCTTCCGCGCCAGCAAATCTCGCTCTTCCTTTTTCAATTGGGAAATACGCTGCTCCACTTCTGCCAATTTTTTTTCTGCTTCCGCCAGTTGTGTTTCACATTCGTCCCTTTTTTGAGCAGATTGCTCAATTTCTTGTGTTAGAACAGGGTCATAATCGGGATATTTAGCAATCGTCAACTCAGTCATCTCATCAAAAATTTTATTGAGCTTCTTCTCCCATTGCGCCTTTTCAGTCAAATAAAAACTTGATTGGAGAAAAGTAGCCACAGACTTGACAACTCCTTTTGCACCGGCTTTTTTCTGTTCCAGCTTCTTGTCAATACTTTCTAGTTTTTCTTTTATTCGATAGAATTCGACAGTCGTATCGCCGAAATAGGGGCGATTTTCATCGGCGATCAGTTGGTTTTTGAGTTTTTCTTTAGCGATGGAAAGATAGGTTTCGCTTTCTTTTTTCATCGCCAAGATAGTTGAACGCTCGCTCTCTAAATCGTTCCGTTCTTTCTGACATTGTTGCTGCTCATTCCGATTTCTTTCCAATTGTAAAAGTAAAGAAATATAAGTTCTGTAACGTATGCTCCAAACGTCGGCCGTATTCTGAACATCAGCCAATTGAGAATATGGATCTTCTAAACCATGCAACGTTATTTCGAGCAGAACAAACGGGACTAATTCGTTCGAAAACAATAAATGCTGATAGCGAAATGAAACAATTTTAGGTCCAAAAAGAAATGAATATAAAAAGTCCGGACTAAGCAAAAAGAATAGAAGCGGATCCGTTGTCAAATGGCTAAAAGCCGTGCCAGAAAACGATCGCAGCTCCTGAAATCTTTGCAAGAACTCCCAAAAATATGAATAACCGGCTACATCGGTAATCGTGTTAACTAGCTGAACAATTCCCTTATTCTCCGTCCATTGGCGTATATGTTCAGAATCGAAATGGTCGATATTCATTACCGTCTTTAACTGCTGTCTTTCGATTGCAGGCAAAGAATTCAGTGTATCCGCAATCGTTTGATGCCATTCAGTTGGGTCTTCATTTAGCCTCCTGTGAAAATCCTTTAATAGTTGACTAAACTGCCATGTCACCATAATTTCAAGCTGGCTTTCCAAATGATGCTGTTTGGCAAACGCAGAGAAATCCCGGTGCTTCTTGGAAAGGAGTTGGTACGTCTCCTCAATCACTTGGTTAAATCCCTTTGTAATTTCAAAGACGGTGTGATAACGCCCGCCTTTAATCTTTAATACTTTTAAAAACTGCAAAAAAATAGAAAGACGCAACTCATCCTCACTTAGAAGAGCCGATTTCTTTGTTTCCGATTCTAAATATCTCAAAAAATGATCTTGATGATCTCTTGACAACCAATCTTTCGTCTTGTTGGACACAATATCCCAAATGTTCGTTTTGCAAAAAAGAACATAAAGATAACGCAACTCGTCTCCTTTTAAAGAGCTGAGCGAACGCGCAAGAAATGATCCGTCCATAGTCTCCCCCTCTTTGCTGCGGCAGTTCTTTTTGTAGTTCTATTATAAACGATCTTCCATTTCATGAATAAGGAAAATTCTCTTCTTCTATTTTCCACTAAAATTGTCATTTCATTGAAAAATGATCATCGGTGCTTATTCAATATTTTATAGAAATCGAATTTCTTTTGGAGAAGCACAATGACCTTATTTGCACTTACGATTGAAATGGAAAAAATCCTTATGGCCTATTTGTTTTATACAGCCATAAGGATTTTGCCCCCTTATTTTCCAACTATACTATAGATGTCTTGCGTCATTCGGTCTTTAGAATCCGTTGTATGCATAACCTTATCTAAATTGCCTGATTTTTTATGCTTATAGATTATATAATACTCCTGTTGGATTTCACTGTATCACATTCTTTATATCTCCGATCCATTCCTTACGATGTTGGTATCCATGATTCGTATGTTAGTTTCTAATTTGACCGTTCCCGTAAATCAAATATTTTATCGTGGTTAAAGCCTTTAGTCCCATTGGTCCCCTAGCATGTAATTTTTGAGTGCTGATGCCAATTTCAGCGCCAAACCCGAATTCAAATCCATCCGTAAATCGGGTGGAAGCATTATGATAAAGAGCCGCTGCGTCCACTTCATTGAAAAATTTCGCTGCATTTTGATCATCGGCTGTGATGATTGCTTCTGAATGTTTTGTTCCATATTTATTGATGTGTTCAATGGCTTCCTCTACCGAAGAAACAATTTTAGCCGCTATAATTTTGTCCAAAAATTCGTTCGACCAATCTTCCTCGGTTGCAGGCTTCAATCCGCTAGCAAGTTGTTGGGCTTTTTCATCGCCTCGTACTTCGACATCATGTTCTAGAAGGCGCTTTGCAAGTTCCGAAAAATGTTTTGAAGCCCAGTTTTCATGGACGAGAACGGTTTCCGCTGCATTGCAGACGGAAGGGCGCTGAATTTTGGCATTCATCACGATATCAATAGCCATTTCTTTATCGGCTGATTCATCAATATATATGTGGCAATTTCCGACACCTGTTTCTAATACCGGAACAGAAGCTTGTTCCACGACGGATTGGATCAAATTCTTTCCGCCGCGAGGAATCAGAACATCTAAATATTCATTAAGCGTAAATAATTGCTGCGCTGTGTCTCTGGACGTATCTTCCAACAACTGGATAGCATCCGTTGGAATTTCCGTCCTTTCAAGGGCACGTCTAATACAATCACTGATAGCCTTGTTGGAATGTTGGGCAGATGAACTGCCTCGCAGTATAACCGCATTTCCCGTCTTTAAGCAAAGTGTGGCCGCATCCACGGTCACATTCGGACGAGCCTCATAAATCATCCCCACCACACCAAGCGGGACTCTCACTGTTTTGATTTGCAGTCCATTTGTTCGTTCCCAGCTGTCCAAAATTTCCCCCACAGGATCTTTTAAATCAATGAGTTGATGGATGCCATCCACCATATCTTGAATCCTTTTCTCATTGAGAGTCAAGCGATCAATCAATGCCTCTGTCATCCCTTTGGCACGAGCATTCTCGATATCTTTTTTATTTTCCTCTAGAATATAGGATTTTTCTTCCATCAATTGTTTTGAAATAGCGGCTAACGCTTCATTTTTTTGCCTTGTTGTTTTAGTGACTAACTCAGCCGAAGCTTGTTTGGCCTTTTTCGCTTTTTCCAGCAACTCACTCATAGTTTCGTTCTCCTCCCTATCTTTTTTACGAAATTTTTCTATCGTGATGAATATCAATGAGCTAGAGACACCCAGTTATCGCGGTGAATCACCTCGCAATGGTCGCGGTTAAGCTTTTGTTTGATTTCGTCGCTATGTTTCCCTTTTATTTGCTGCAATTCTGAGGAAGAATAGTTCACTTGTCCTTTTCCAAGCACTTCACCGCGATGATTCACCACTTCAATGACATCGCCTGCGCGAAAGCTTCCATTCACTGCCGTCACTCCGGCAGGCAATAGACTTTTCCCTTGATCCAAAAGAGCTTCAGCCGCTCCATGGTCAATTTCAACTTGCCCTTTTACGAAAGAATGAATAGCAATCCATTGTTTATTCGCTTTCATTCCTTTTCGTGGAGTATAACCGATATACGTCCCGTCTCCCTTGCCTTCTAATATATCCACAAGTTTGTTTTCTCCTGTTCCTGTGCCGATAAATAAACAAACTCCGAGAGAAAGAGCTGTTTTCGCTGCATCGATTTTCGACTTCATCCCCCCGGTGCCGAATTTCGAACCAGACGTATCAGCTGAAGCAAAAATTTCATCGGTAATGGCAGGCAAGTAGTTATATTTTTTGGCAGTAGGATCTTCGCGCGGATTTTTATCGTATAATCCGTTAATGTCCGTCAAGATGATGAGAAAATCAGCATGTATCAACCCGCTGACAAGAGCAGACAACATATCATTGTCCCCAAAAGTCAACTCTTCAATGGAAACCGAGTCATTCTCATTGATAATCGGTAGAACCGAACGGTCGAGAAGTTCCGTCAATGTTTCATAAGCATTGCTATATTGCTGTTTTCTTGAAAAATCACTTCTCGTTAACAACATCTGCGCGGCGACAATATCATATTTTTTCAATTCCTCCGTATAGGCCTGCATGAGCAGTCCTTGACCGACTGCCGCTGCTGCTTGTTTTCCTTTTATTGAAACCGGCCGGGTGGGATAGTTCAACGCGGTAAAACCGGCAGCAACCGCTCCGGAAGAAATCAGTACAACTTCATGGCCTTGTTTTTTTAATTTAGCCAAAGCCCGAACATGGTCCGCCAGCTTTTCGCGGCAAATGCCTCCCATTGCGTTCGTTAATGAACTGCTTCCGATTTTCACCACAATCCGTTTTTTTCGCACGAGTTTTTCCCTCCAATCCGCTAAAATCAAAAAGCCATTCTGTCCTTAAAAGGACGGAATGGCTCGATTCCGCGGTACCACCTTTATTGGCATGATCTAAAAGATCCATGCCCGCTTTGAAACCTGTAACGAAGGTTAACGCTTGGTTTGACAACAAGAGCTCCTGGGCAGGTTCAACAGCCTCTTTAGCGAGGAATCTTCCAGCCTCTGGATTCCACTCTCTATCGCCTGAACATCTGTTTACTAATCCCTTTCATCGCCGTTGACATTTGTTTTTTTTAAAATTATGCACCACTATTAAATGGGCTGTCAAGAAGATCTTTTTCATTCATATTGAGAACACTAAAAATCGATCATCTTCAATAAAGTGTATGTAAATCTTAAAGTGAAGGATTATGAGAATTCTTTAAGATAGCTTTCATCATGGGTGCATTCTTAAAGTGAATATGAAATATTATCCACATCCGATTCTGCCTTACTATAAATCATGAACTTGATTCTTTTGTTAAACTGTCTAATCCGAAAACTTTTGCCTAAAGCAAGTCATCTACAGAAACATATTGATAATTTAAATCGCGAGCCACGGACGCATAAGTCACTTGCCCTTTAAATGTATTCACTCCGGACTTTAAAGCGGGATTGTCCAAAATTGCTTGTTTAAAACCTTTATTGGCCAATTGCAATGCGTAAGGGATCGTAACGTTCGTCAAGGCAATTGTCGAAGTTCGAGGAACAGCACCAGGCATATTGGCAACAGCGTAATGAACGACTCCAAATTTTTCATAAGTTGGATTGTCATGTGTCGTTACTCGATCCACTGTTTCAAAAATTCCACCTTGATCGACGGCGACATCGACCACTACCGATCCGTTGGACATTTCCTTGACCATTTCTTCTGTGACAAGTTTTGGGGCTTTTTCCCGGAATAAGCACCGCTCCTATCACTAAATCAGATTCTTTTGGATTCCGCAATATTATAAGAATTCGACATTAACGTTTGAATATTGCCGCCAAACATCACTTCCAATTCCCGCAAACGGTCCGGATTCAAATCAATCACGGTTACGTCAGCACCGAGACCTATCGCAATTTTTGCAGCATTCGATCCTACCATACCCCCACCAATAATCGTGACTTTGCTTTTCTTGACTCCCGGAACTCCCCCAAGCAGCACTCCTTTTCCACCATATTGTTTTTCAAGAAACTGTGCTCCGATCTGCGCCGCCATCCGTCCTGCCACTTCGCTCATTGGGGAAAGAAGAGGCAAAGTCTTATTGACGGAAACCGTTTCATACGCAATTCCCGTTACGCCGCTTTTCACCAGTTCTTTTGTCAGTTTTGGTTCCGCAGCTAAATGAAGATATGTAAAAAGAAGCAAATCTTTTCGAAAATATTGGTATTCACTTTCAACAGGTTCTTTGACCTTGAGAATAAGGTCAGAATTTCCCCAAACTTCTAATGCATTTTTTGCGATATTTGCCCCTACATTTTTATACTCTTCATCGGTAAAACCGCTTCCGAAACCGGCGTTTGTTTCAACTAACACTTTGTGACCAGCTTTTACAAGTTGTAGAACACCTGCAGGAGTAATCGCCACTCGATTTTCATTGTTTTTAACTTCTTTTGGTACACCTATGATCATGATTACATCTCCCATCCATTCATTTGTCATAATTCCTTTTGTAGAAGTGAACGATTGATACGAAGGAAAAGATCTTATCCATAACTTATTCCGTAATTCAATAGTATCAATTGTGAAAAAAAGGTTCAAGCGAAGAAAAAAGCAGGCATTTCTGATTGGTATTCAGAATCAGCCTGCAATATATTATGGTGGGAAAACTTATACTCTATATGTGGTATCAATCTCGTGTGTCATGGGGTCTTCAAACGAAATGAACAATGGGATAAGATTTGAAAAGACAGGAAAATATCGCAGAACAAAGGGAAAAGGAATCGAACCAATTGAAATTAATACTTTCTGGTGGAACAGTTTGGACAAACATAAATATCTTCCGCATCCAAAACATCGCCGCGTTTCGTTTGTTCCAAGATTACAATTTGCTGACGAAGGTCTGCCCGTAAACCTTCCCAACCACAATCACACTTAATTTCATTAAAAGATCCAAACTTGTAAACACCATACTTCAATAAAACCACCCCTTTAATAATTTTTTAAAAATTACCACAATTTTATTTTACTATATTTTCAGTAAATTGCCTATGGCAAAATTGTGAATTCCCGCTATTTACCTATAGAATAAAAGAATTTGCATTCCATTTACCCATTAGATGTGCATATTTTCATTTGACCGTGCGATAACATTGAAGAAAAAGGCAGGTTGGCATCTGCGATTCATTCAACAATCACCTACTTCCTTCACAGATCCAATCTGCCCTTATTCCTACATTTTGTTTAACGCTTTTATATCTTTCACCATTTCATCAAAAGGGACGTCTTGATTTCCACTATAACTTTTCACCACAATTCCAGACTTGTCCACGAGATAAAAGCTAGTCCCATGCATGATTTGATCACTATTCGGTTGAGGAACAGCAATGGTTTTAAACGACTTTTCCGCTAATTTTTGAATTTCTTTTTGGCTATACCCTGTCAAAAGCTGCCAACGAGATTCATCTGCATCAAATTTATGAATATATTCCTTTAATTTTTGAGGCGTGTCTTTTGCGGGATCGACACTGAAAGAGACAATCGTATAATCTTGAACGCCTGCTTTTTTCAATTTTTTTTGTAGCTGCGTCAAATGATAAGTCATCGGCGGGCAGACCGTTTTGCAATTCGTAAAAATAAAATCTGCTATCCATACTTTTCCTTTTAAATCTTTTAAACTTACTTTTTGATTATTTTGGTTTACATAAGAAAAATTTTGTACTTTCTCATTCATATTTCCTTGAAATTGATCCTTACTGCAACCAGTCATGGTGAATAAAAGAACGAAAAAAATAATGGCTAACGGTTTTTTTGCGTTCAACTTGCATTCCCCCTCTTTCAACACAGTCTCATCATTTTATCCAACATTCAGATAATAAAGCTTTTGTTTTCAATTTATTTTCGCATTTAGGAAAAACACATCCCCATAAGAAATCTTTCTAAATTTTATATGGAAATCTTTTCAATGACGGTTCTCTACTGTGAAGTGGCTATTTATTGCGGAATGTGTGAAATGGAAGGACCATTGTCTTTCGTTGTAGTGGAGGCAAGTTGTCGCGAAGCAGATCTTTCCATTGGATTTTCGTCATGTTTTATGTTTCTCTAGTGAAGCTGACAGGGTCTCTATAGCCCCTATCAGCCAATTTCTAGTTGTTTTTCTTTTTTTGTTTCAATTAGGATGCTTAAACTTATGAGAGTAATGATAATCGTGGCTCCCATGTCGGACATGATCGCGAACCACAGTGTCAGCCATCCGGGTATGGTGAGCAGCAGTGCCACTAATTTTAATCCGAGCGCCAATGCAATGTTCAATCGAATGATCCGATTGACCCTTTTGGAAATCGCAATCGCAGACGGCAGCTTTCCGAGATGATCTTGCATTAAGACAATATCTGCCGTTTCAATGGCGCTGTCAGATCCTTTTCCCATCGCAATACCGAGATCTGCAGCCGCTAGAGCAGGAGCGTCATTGATTCCATCTCCGATCATAGCCGTTTTTGCATGTTTGGAAAGTTCCTCGATCACTGCTAGCTTCTCGTCCGGCAAAAGCCCTGCGAAAACTTCTTGAACTCCCGTTTGTTCCGCGACTTTTGCGGCGGTTTCTTTATGGTCCCCTGTCACCATGACTACTTGCTTAATACCAGCTTGTTTTAATTTGGAAACGAGCATTTGACTTTCCGGACGAATTTGATCGGTAATACCCATTATCCCATGTACTTTGGATTCATCAGAGACCATGACAATGGTATAGCCCTGTTTTTTCAATTCCGAAAGATCTTTTTGGACTGTATCCGAAAGCTCGAGATGGCTGGCGCTTTTTTCATTTCCAACAAAATAAGATTTTCCGTTAATGACCGCTTTCACGCCTTGTCCAGGCAATGTGACCACTTGTTCAGGCTCGGCGAGTTGAGTTGTTTGTTTGGACGCTGCCTCTAAAACAGCTTTCGCTAAAGGATGCCCAGACGATGATTCCACGGATGCCGCAATGAAATAAAATTGGTCATCATACACAAATGTCTTTTCTACAACTGGTTTTCCAGCTGTTAATGTTCCCGTTTTATCCAATGCGATCGTTTTGATTTTTCCTAATTGTTCTAGGAACACACCGCCTTTCATTAAAATTCCGTTTCGAGCATTTCTTGTAATCCCTGAAATTAATGCGATAGGAGAAGCCAGCAAAAGAGCACACGGACACCCTACAATTAAGACTGCTAATCCTTGGTATAGCGAGGAACTCCATTCCCCATTCAAAAAGAGTGGTGGAATAAGGATCACAAACAAAGAAATGATTAAAATTAGCGGAGTATAATATTGGGCGAAACGATCCATGAATTTTTCAATCGGCGTTTTCTTTGATTGAGCTTCCTCAACTAAAAGGAGTATTTTCGCTATAGAAGAATCATGATATAACTTCGTAATTTTCACCTTTAAAACGCCCTCATTATTGATACTTCCTCCAAATACGGGATCATTCGCTGATTTTTCAACCGGGAGCGATTCCCCTGTAATTGCTGCTTCATTCACCGAGCTTTTTCCTTCAAATACAATTCCATCCGAAGGAATCTTTTCTCCGGATTTTACCAAAACAACATCTCCAATCTTCAATTGTTGTATCGGGATCACTCGCTCTGTTCCGTCAACCAACAGTACAGCTTCTTCTGGAGCGGCGCGTAACAGCGATTCCATGGAACGACGGGCTTTTTCCATACCTAACCCTTCCAAATATTCATTTAAACCGAATAAAATAGCAACAAAAGCAGCTTCTTTCCATTGTCCAATACAAAAGGCACCGATCAAGGCAATGGTCATGAGTGTATTCATCGTAAATTTGAATTGGAATAGATTTTTCATTCCCTTAAAAAATGTCTCATGACCGCTAACGGCGGCTGAGGCTAAAAATATTAACACTGGCAAGTAGTTGGGGGATTTGTTCTCAGCTAACAACGCAAGAACATACAGGACAGTTGAAATAAATAGGAAAAGCTTCCAATTCGATTCTTTGCCCTGTTGATCCTGTCCCTCTTCTTCCTTCGTGCGGACGATGGAAGCTCCATCGGAAGCCAATATTTTTTCCACTTTGGTTATATCGATTTGGTCCGATATATGCAGTTTTCCAGCATTAAATAAAATTTTCGCATCTTCCCCATGGGGGAGTTTTTGAATTTCTTCTTCCAGTTCTCGTGCACAATTAGCGCATGATAGGCCCTTTAATCGGTATTCCGCCATATGCGGCACCCCCATATATTCATTCCATTTTTTTTATTTTAGCATACCATTTTATGCTTATATAGAATGTTATGCTTCTATCTTACAACGGGTTTTTAAACTTTTTCTGATCAAAATGAGATGAATGCACTCTTATCCTAGTGAGTAAGACAACGAATCAAAATTGGCTTTTTGGAATTGGAAACTAATTAGGAGATTTATCTAGTATTCTAAATAAGGACAATGATCGATTTTATAAATGGAGCCTTACTGAACAAATCTTAATCATAAAAATTTTACAGTAAGGCTCATTTTGGTAGTTTTAATAGAAAATATGAAACTTTGTATGACTCCCATTTTGGGTTGAAACGACTTCTAATCTTGCATCGATTCGTTCTTTTAATTCGGGCACATGGGAAATAATACCGACTAGACGTCCGCTGTCTTGAATATCCATTAAAGCTTCGATCGCTTGATCTAAAGATTCAGGATCTAACGTCCCAAACCCTTCATCAATAAACATCGTTTCAAGTGAAATTCCGCCGGCATAGCTTTGAACAACATCCGCCATGCCTAATGCAAGTGATAAAGACGCTTTAAAACTTTCACCGCCTGATAGCGTCTTTACATGGCGCGTCTGCCCTGTATATTGATCGTAAATCAATAATTCCAATCCACTTTGGACATTGCCTTTTGATCGAACTCTTTTCCGCAGCATCCGGTACCTTCCACCCGTCATTTTTGCCAGTCTTTCATTGGCTGACAGCAAAATATCATCAAGAAAAGCGGCTAATACATACCGTTCAAATGTGAGTCTGTGCGGATTTTGTCCTTTTGTAATTTCATAAAGATGGCCAAACGTTTTATATTGTTCTTCTAGTTGTTCCATTTCTTGGTTTATTTCTGTCACGTTTTGATAAATCATCTCATTATTTTGGATCGTCAAAAGAGTGGATGTTCGTTTTTCATCCAGTTGAGCTAGTTCTTCCATTATTTCGTTCAATTTTTGATTTAAACGATCCAAATCAGGAATGTGGATACCCTCTAACACTCGTTCAAGTTCATCCATACGTGAAGAGACGTAGCGATATCGCTCCCAAAAATCCTGAATGGCTTTTTCCAGTACTTTGATATCCTGTTCTGTTCGTTTAGCCTCTTCATAATGCTGATAATCCGGAAATCCTTCTTCTTTCAGCATCTGTTTAAATGTATTTCTTTCCAAATCCATCTGTTTCTTTTTTTCAAATAATGTATTGGTTACCTCTTCCACATGGGAATGTAATTTTACCATTTTCATTTTCAGTTCTTGATATCGTTTTTGGGCGTCGTCATAAGACTTTTGCAGGGACTCTTGATACTCGATCCGCTCTTGCAAAGCTTTTTGAAACGATGACTTTGAACGCAAATTTTCTGGTATTTGTGCGTTCATGCGTTCGATATTGGCTCGTTTCATCATCATTTGCTTTTCTATTTCATCTACAGTCTCCAAACATTTTTCTAGAGCATTTTCCACTTGCTGTTTTTGTACATCCAATTGCTCTACTTCGGTTTTTAACTCTTGTTCTTTTAGTAGTGCTTTCTCATCCTGCCGCTTGCGCTGTTTCAACTCTTGCAAACTAGATTGCTGTTCTTTTATATCGGCGGACAAAGATTCCTCCGAGAAATTTGGAAAAAGGCTTTCTAGTTCTTTTCGAATTTCTTCCTTTGAGTTTTCGATCGTTTTCAGTTCGAGTTGTAATTGAAAGGTTTTTCTTTCCGCTTCTTGTTTACGCTTTTCTACTTGAGCAGCCTGTTTTTTGGCAGAGTTCAGATCTTCTTCGGAAGGCAACTCATGTTTATATTGTGCCGGATCAGGATGGTGAATAGATCCACAAACAGGGCAAGGCTCTTGTTCTTGAAGGCTTTGAGCCAATATTCCCGCTTGTCCATCGCGCCACTCTTTCTCTAAATGCTGAACAGTGGCTTTTGCATCGAGAAATGCTCTTTCAGCGGCCTGAAGCTGCTTTTCGGCCGCCGCTAATGCTGAAAGGGTACGCTCTTCGCGGTTTTGCTCATCTTGGTATTTTAATAACCGATTTACGATTCTTTCTGTTTTTTCGATCAAACGCTCACGCTGTAATAGGAGTATTTTCGTTTGTTCAAGCTCACTCAGCAAAGAATTTTTTTGTTCTAATGATTCTTCGATTTTTTTCAACTGATCTGTATAAGTTTGTTTCTCTTGTTGTCGCTCTTTCCACTGAACCATCATCTTCTCAAGCGCTTTTGTTTCTTCTTCATACGATTGGATATCGTTTTCGAGAGCCTTTAAACGACTTATTGCCTCTACTGCATTTTTTCGCTCTTCTTCTTTCCCTTGTTCTTCTTCCCAATTCTTTTCGGCTGCTATTAGTTGCGGCTCTAATTCAGATAGTTGGTTCTGAAAGGTTTGATTCCGCTTTTCTAATTCTTGAATTTCAGCGTGCAAGCGTCGGCACTGATTTTCTTGTTGGTCCAGCTTAGCCGCCTTTTTCGCTCTTTCGACTTCAAGCTGCTGTTTTTCTACTTCTCCTTTTTGACGTTCGAGCTGTGTTTTTTCTTCTTCCAACTGGCGCTTTAAAGTAAATTGATCAAGGATTGCTTTCCCTTGTGTCATTTGTTCTTTCAACTCGTCGCGCTGTACTTGCTTTTCCGAAATTTCACTTTCAATCAACGTATATCGGCTTCTCCACTCTTTTAATTCAGATGAAAGAAGTTCTAATATGCGCTGTGGATCCAATGTTTCCTGGTGAAGTGCTTCAAGAAGTTTCCTGGAATGGGCGCGAATGCTTTTTAAAAGCCGTTCCTGTTCCTGTTTTCTTTGCTGAACATTTGATTTTAGCTGGTCCGCTTCTTCTTTTAATTTTTCTTCGATTTTTTTATACAGTTCTGTATGAAATAACTTTTGCAAAATCGCTTCTTTCTCTTTGCTGTCAGAAACAAGCAGCTTGCGAAATTCTCCTTGGGGAATCATCAAAATTTGCCGGAATTGATTTGCATCCAGCTGGATTAATTCTTTGATCTTCTCATCCGTTTCACGGACATTGGAAGCGATGATTTGTTTCTCCCCTTGATCTGTTATACGGTAAAGCTCTGCCTTACCATTTACCGTCGTCATGCCGTCCCCTCTTGCTTTCTTCTTTTCTTGCTGAGGCGATCGGACAATGTAATAAGTTTGTCCACGCAACGAAAACAACAAAGAAACTTCCGTCAAAATCTCTGGATCAGCAAAATGGCTGCGAAGATCGGTTCCACTTCGATCTTCTCCGCTCGCCTTTCCGTAAATAGCAAAACAAATGCCGTCATAAATCGTTGTTTTCCCTGCTCCTGTTTTCCCGGTTATCACAAACATAGTTCTGTTTCCCAATTTCGTGAAATCAATCACTTCTTTTCCCGCATACGGTCCAAACGCTTGTAAAGTGAGCCGTAGAGGCCTCATAGTCACAGCACCTCCTTTTTGACGCTTTCTATGATGGTTTTCATGATAGATCTTTTCTCATCTGTAAACGGTCTAGTAGTCATCTGTTCATAAAAGCGCTGAAACAACTCTAATTCTGATATTTCCTTTTCTTTCATTATAAAATACTGTTCTTTCTTTCTTTCATCCAAGAAGTCTACTTTTCTCTCTAGATGGAGAACATTAGGATATATTGTTCGCAATTTCCCAATTGGGTCAATTAATGCTCCTTCATCCAACAGGGTAATTTTTAAGAAATCATCCGTTTTTTGCTGTTGATAAAAAGCGGGATCAAGCAGTTCATCGAGATATCCTTCCAATTCTCTCAAATCGAGTTTTGGAGTCAGTTTTTCTTCTCTGATTGTAAACTGTCCGTTGTCATCCAATTCGATGATCGTCACGCTTTTCTTTTGATTCGCTTCTGAAAACGAATATTTCAACAATGAACCAGAATAGCGAATCGTTGGATGAGAAAGAGCGTTTGGACTGTGCAAATGTCCAAGAGCGGTATAATGGAACGGAGAAAATACATCTGCAGAAATACAACCAGAGCCGCCGACAGCTAACGTCCTTTCTGAGTCCGTCGTTTTCCCTCCAAGAACGAAAGCATGACCTATTAAAATATTGATCTCATTCGGATTTAATTGTTTTTCAATTTCTCCAATTATGGCTTTCATGGCGTTTTCATGCGTATGTATCGAATCATCCCCCAATAATTCCCTCACAATTCCAGGTTCGTTGTAAGGAATTAAATAAAAATTAACCCCTTCTATCTGAACAGGCGTAAAATCCGTTGTGAGTTTTCCCTTTAAATAAAACTGGCTGCGCCGGAACCAAGATGAACCAAATGAAAGACGTTCGGCGCTGTCATGATTACCAGAAATAGCGAGTACCGGCACTTTTAATTCAACATTGACTTGGTATAACACTTCGTTTAACAGTTCGACCGCTTCTGTCGGCGGAACGGATCGGTCATATAAATCGCCAGCGATCACTACGGCATCTGGCTGTTCTCTTTCTACTAATTGAACAAATTGCCTTAACACTTCTCTTTGTTGTTCCGTCATATAAATTCCGTGAACAAGCTTTCCTAAGTGCCAATCGGCAGTATGAATCAATTTCATGATATTGATCACCTTTTCCTCGTTATAACTCCAAAGAAATAAAAACATCCGCTCTTAATTGTGTTTGATAGCGGGTAAAAATATTTCTTTCTCACAGTCGTTTTTGCCTCTAATATTCATACGAGTTTCATTGATTTCATTATAACAAAATTTCTTTCCGCCATTCTCGCAGAAGGAGTGAACGATCTCTTAATGGAGGAGAAAAGTTGTAGTTTTTCCATTCTTTGTCTATAATGATATCAATCAATGTTCGAATGACGGAGGTAGTCTATGCTTGTCGGCTGGTTTTCTTATTTTATTTTGCTGTGGGGAATCTTTTTGATTATAACCATTTCCATCGGCGGTTTTTTCATGTTTCGCAAATTTTTAAAACGGCTTCCGAAAGCGGACGGTAAATCCGACATGGACTGGGAAGAATATTATGTAGAGAAGACACGCCATTTATGGGATGACACCCATAAAGCCATTTTGGATGAGCTTGTCAGTCCGGTTCCTGAACTGTTTCGAGATGTCGCCCGTCATAAAATTGCCGGCAAAATCGGAGAACTTGCTTTAAATGAACAAGCCGAACGGATGAACATGGACTTAATTATTCGGGGTTATATCATGGCTACTCCAAAAAGAGATCACAAATTTTTAAGACAAAAGCTGACATCAATGAATGTGGATTTATCAAAATACGAACGTTTCTTTTGAGCATAGAGGAAAGGCTGGCTCTATCAGGATTGAATCCTATGAGCCAGCCTCTTTTTTGGATAAACTTTAACAGAAAAATTTATCGAACAAAATTCTCTTTTTACAGGCTATTCGTTTGAATGGGGCCATCGTTTAAGTGACTCAGCATTTTTTTATACTGAATGTACATCGCAATTCTCCAAGGAACAATCATCGAAAAAGCTAACAAGAAGAACATTCCGCTTAGCTGACTTACATTAATGGTTGTGCTTAAAATGGCTTTTACAACTAATCGTACAATTAAAAGCGCCACTAAAATATAAATGAAAGCTTTTGATCGTTTTAAATAAATTTCATTATCACGAATTTCAAATCTCGACGTTTTAATCAAAATAATGGAACAAAGCATTCCGAGCATAATGGCTTCCATCATTTCCGTTGGCGTTATTCGAAATTGAGGAAACAAGTACATCAAACTGCCAGTGCTCATAAAAATCGGCGGCAGAATGATTTTCTTTGCGGATGTTGGCTTTTTTGCTGCTTTTAAGCGAATCATAATGACGGATACACCCATCACCACAGCAAAAATAGATGAGACGATTAACCACATCTGAATCACCTTTTTTCAAATTTTTAAAAACGTTTTTTAAACAATTTTATGAACAACAAGTGGTCTTGATTCACATACTCCACTTCTTTCGCATTTAAGTCAAAGCAAATCGGTAAGCCATTCTTTTTAAGTTTATGAGGATTTGTAGAACAATTATATAACATTTTTATGAACAAAACAAAAAATTCCTTTTTATCAATTCAATCTTTTATGTCTTTTTTCCAAGGTTTATGAATCGTCGTTTCACATGATACTTAGAAAAATTGGCATCATTTCTGGCTAAAATCCTTGAAACGTACCAAAAAGCTGATTAAACACCATGATGATTTTCGTCAACCAGTCAAAAAACAAGAGCACCCCCATCAAAATCATCAAATAGCCTCCCACTTTGACGATCACGCCGCTGTGTGTCCGCATCCATTTCAATCTGCCGATAAAGAATGACAAAATAAAAAACGGAATAGCGAAGCCAAGCGTATAGGCAGACATATAAAGAAATCCAGATTCCGGATTGGAAGCTGCTAAAGCGATGACAGACATTAAAATGGGGCCCGTACATGGCGTCCAGCCGGCGGCAAAGGCCATCCCTATCAAGATGGAGCCTAAGTAGCCAGAAGGCCGGTTTTTAAATTGAAAGCGCCGCTCCTTCATGAAAAATTCGGGTTTCAATAGGCCGGCTACGATCAAACCAAAAAAAATAATGCATAAAGCGCCAATTTGTCGGATGAGATCTTGATAGTTGCGAAAAAAGGAACCAACAAAGGAAGTAGCAAATCCAAGTGAAACAAAAATAGCAGAAAAACCGACTAAAAAAAAGAAAGTATGGAGCAAACTTCTCTTTTGCAACATCGCGTTTTCTGTTTTTAACTCATTGACACTCATTCCTGTTATATAGGATAAAAAAGCAGGATATAAAGGCAGACAGCAGGGAGAAATAAAACTTAAAAACCCCGCTCCAAAAGCCAGCAGCCCATTTACATCGGTCAATCGTTCCACTCCCTTTCTTTCGTTCTTCCATTTTAACAGAGACGCAGACGAAATTTCCGCCTGAAAATTTGAACATTTTGTGGCAAGCTGATCGAGTTTCAAGAAAACTATTAAGAAAACTCTTCGCATTCTAACATCCATTCTTTTCTTTCTTCCGGATTATATCATCAGCAAGATGTTTGCTTAAACAAAAAGAAATTATTCACAATCATACTGATTCATAAGCGGGATGATAGATTTTTTCACTAGTTCACCCCGAACGAATCTAAACACCATTCACATTTGAAAGAATCATGATTTATCTGGAAATGCAACCGATTGCAGCTTGCTAGACAGTTTACAATCTATGGGTTTGCTTATACCAAATCAATAAAAAAGACTACCCCTTTCTTTGGCTTCGTTTCCATAGAAAAGAATAGTCTTTACTTAAATAGGAAAAATTAATCTGATAAAAATGGAAAATGCCGATGAAAAATTAACCAATTGATGCTCTTAAATTTTGAAATTCACTTGAACGTGAACTCAATAATACAGAAATCCTTTAGATGTTCAAAGCATTTATTGTTTAAACTGTTTATTCATTGCGTTCATCATTTGATTAATTTTCTTTTGAGACGGTTTCATCCCCATTTGCATCATCATCATTCGAAGCATTTGTTCATTGATAGGTGGGTTTTTCTTTAAATAATCCATCATGTATTTGCGTGCAATAAAAAATCCTAGCGCAACTCCGGCGAGCAACGCCAGAACTCCAACTAGCACATACCACATAGTACTTCCTCCTTCATGTTGTCTAATAAAAGTGTACTAAAGGAGACTCGATTATACAATATTTTCTTTCACATTTTCTTTTTTAAACATATTTTCTTACTTTTAATGGCTTCACCCAGCCAAATCGTCCGTTATCAAGATCTATTGCAAGCAACCGACCGTTAAAATTTTTTAATGATTCAAAAAATAACATTTCTGAATCATAACTACCGGAGGCCTTTAAAAGCATTTTGGTCGATTGAATTTCAAGTGTACTCCCATTCTTTTCTGTAGATTCTATCCGATACGTGTTGCCTTCGACGGTAAATCCTTTTTGCCAAGAAAGGTTTTGGCGAAGCAGCCGGTATAATTGCATCACAGGAAGATCTTGCGTAATATATTTGACTTGCAGATCCAATATTCTTTTATATTCCCCTTTTGAATGCATCCAATCATAAAATAAATTGTAGAATACTTTTTCCCGTCCATAAAAATAATAGGCAAATTCATCTTTTATCCAATAAATATGATAGAAGCGCAACCTCAACCCCCCATTTGTCCAATTTGGTCCGTTTTAGCTGTTTGGCTCATTATAACAAAACGGAGCGACATGTCCTGTAGAATTGTAGTAAAAGGTTTTTCTTTTTTTGTCGCTTCCTGTTTATTTTCAAAATTACTCCCGAAAACTGGCGTTGTTTCATCAACGAAACAGTCCCCATCATCTTTTTACAAAATCAGCATAAAAAAGCTGCCAGCTTAATGCCAGCAGCTTAAACAAACTTATTTATTTAATAACTGTTTTACGCGATTTACCACATTTTCTGCCGTAAAACCGTACTCTTTCATTACAATTTCTCCTGGGGCTGATGCTCCAAAACGGTCAATTGCCAAAATTTCTCCTTCGTCTCCAACATATCGTTCCCATCCGAAAGAGGATGCCATTTCAATCGCAAGCCGTTTTTTAACGGTTGACGGAATGACTGATTCTTTGTATTCATCCGATTGTGATTCAAAACGATCCCAAGATGGCAGGCTGACAACAGAAACGTCAATTCCATCTTCCAAAAGCTGTTTTTGGGCTTCAACCGCTAGATGAACTTCAGAACCGGACGCTAACAAGAGGGCATCTGGAATTTCTTTATTGGAAGGTGAAACGACATATCCTCCTTTTTCTACTCCTTCTTGAGCTGTTTCTGCGGTTCCTTTTAACGTCGGTAAATTTTGACGCGATAATACTAATGCAGTTGGTGTATCTTTTGAAGTAAGCGCCATTCTCCATGCAGCTGCGGTTTCATTAGCATCTGCAGGACGGATAACTGATAAATGAGGCATTGCTCGTAAAGACGCCAGCTGTTCAACCGGTTCGTGGGTTGGTCCGTCTTCTCCAACAGCGATGCTGTCATGAGTAAACACATAAGTAACAGGCAGTCCCATTAGAGCGGCCAAACGGATAGCCGGACGCAAATAATCGGAGAATACGAAAAATGTCCCACCAAATACTTTTACGCCTCCATGTAGAGCCATTCCATTCATTGCGGCACCCATTGCAAATTCACGGACGCCAAACCAAATGTTGCGTCCTTCATAAGAATTTGGTCCAAAATCTTTTTCTTCTTTAATGGTTGTTTTGTTAGATCCCGCTAAATCAGCAGATCCTCCGATAAAAGTTGGAACGCGTTTTGCGATCGCATTCAGCACTTCTCCTGAAGATGATCTGCTAGCGATGCTTTTCCCTTCTTCATAAACCGGTATTTCTTCATCCCAATCTGCAGGAAGTTTACCGCAAATAGCTTGTTCCAATTGTTTTCCCAATTCTGGGTAATCCTTTTTGTATTGTGCAAAAAGGTTCACCCATTCTTTTTCTTTTTCGCTCCCTTTTTCAACCGTTAATTGATGGAAACGTTCATAAACTTCGTCTGGAACATAAAAGTCTTCTTCAAAAGTCCATTTGTATGCTTCTTTTGTTCTCTTTAATTCATCTTCTCCAAGAGGCGAACCATGAACAGATGATGTACCTGCTTTATTAGGAGAACCAAAGCCGATCACCGTTTTGACTTCGATGATGGTTGGACGAGTTTCATCTTTTCGAGCTTCTTCAATGGCGTTGGCAATTTCTTCTAAATTATTGCCGTCTTCTACGCGAAGATATTGCCATCCATATGATTTAAAGCGTTGTTCTACACTTTCTGAAAACGCTTTGTTCAATTCACCATCCAAAGAAATATCATTGGAGTCATACAGCACAATTAAACGGCCTAGTTTTAGATGGCCAGCTAAAGAAGCAGCTTCTGCGGAAACCCCTTCCATTAAGTCTCCATCACCGCAAATGGCGTATGTATAGTGGTCGACAATTGAATAATTTTCTTTATTATAAACTGATGCTAAATGACGCTCAGCCATTGCCATCCCGACTGCCATAGCAATTCCTTGGCCTAACGGTCCCGTTGTAGCTTCAACACCTGGTGTATGGCCATATTCCGGATGACCCGGAGTTTTGCTTCCCCATTGACGGAAGTTTTTAAGATCTTCCATTGTCACACCGTAACCGGAGAGATGAAGCAAGCTATAAAGAAGCATTGATCCATGTCCAGCAGATAAAACGAATCGGTCTCGATTAAACCAATCTGGATTCTTCGGATTATGATTCATAAAACGGGTCCAAAGGGCATAGGCCATCGGGGCAGTTCCCATTGGCATACCTGGATGCCCGGATTTTGCTTTTTCAATTGCATCAATCGACAAAGTTCGAATTGTCGTAATCGCAAGCTGGTCTGTATGGTCAAACATGACTAGCACCCTTTCCAATTCATTTTCTTCATACTTAATATTATATGTATGTGAGCAATTATACAACAAAATGATATAGATTGTGGAAAAATACTTCCGCCTATTGATTTCCAATTTGGACGTGAAATGGATTAGCTGAGCAATTATTGAAACGTTGCAATTTGATGGAACGTAAAAAATGCTTCCCATTCACAATGATGTTAAGGGAAGCATAATTCGATGTCAATGAAGCTTTTTCCTCATTTGAATGTTTCTTAATTTTTTCGGCGTGACTTCTTGTCCAGTCGAGTCAAAAACCCGGACCTTTTCAATGGTTTCTTTCATGGAAGAACGAAATGCGGTTAAATATTCAGCACGTAAACGGGACTGTTCTTTCGCTTCTTCTTGAGTCAATCCGGTTGTTTTGGCTTTTTTAGCCAATTCATTAATTCTAGCAATCTTATCACTTGAAAGCATGCCGTTGCTCCTTTTCACTTGATATCCCTATTTTAATGGAAATCATACTAGAAATAGAGCAAAAAAACAAGAATTCAGTCTTGTTCATTCAACTGTTTCGATTCATTCAGCTGTTTTTCCATATATTCTCGGTAACGGCGATGGACGGTTGCTTTGGAGACATTGTATCCAAATCCTCTCAATGTGGCTGCAATTTCCGCAAACGTAAGATCGTTATTGCGCAATCGAATGATTTCTTCTATTGGGAGTGTTTTGCGTTCTCTGCCTAAAGGATTTCCAGATCCTTTTAAATTCTTTTCAGGCCGATATCCCTTTTCAACTGCTCTTATCATTCCTCTTTTGATTTTTAGATTATGTATTTTTCGCTGATATTCTTCCACCATGCTGACGATTTTGAGGACCATCGAATCTGACTCTGAAAGCTGCAGTTCTCCTTTGTCTGATATGCTGTATACTTTAGCCCCTTCTTTATATATGCAATGCAAAAGAGCAATTTTGGCATTGCCTCTCCCAATTCTTGTTTCATCTTGAATCAATACCGCGCCAGCTTTTTTTTCTTTTAACATATCTAACATTTCCAGCACGCCGGGACGATCCAAATCATAACCGCTTGCCTGGTCTTGAATAACAGCTGCCAGTTCAAAGCCAAACTCTGAAGAGAGCCGTCGAAGTTCCTCTTCTTGCCTTTTCAATGATGTTTCTTGAGTTTCTTTAGTCGTGCTCACTCGACAATAGATGATGGCCTTCGTATTTCATCACTCCCCTTTATAAGCGACTTGATGTTTTTTATTCACGGCTTTAACCGGAATAATGATTTTATCGCCCGGCTTAATGATAGGGCTGGCAAGATGATTTTTCTGTTCCACCCACTTGACAAATTCATTATAATCCATGTTGTGATGGTTCCCATATTTCACAGCAATCGACCATAAAGAATCACCTTCATGCACCACAATTTTCTGGTAATTTGGCTCCTTCGTCATTTGACCGATGATAAAGTAACCAGATAGAACGGAAATAATCACTAATATGATGGCAAAACGGTAGTTTTTCCACATCCATTTTATCATAAAAAATACCTCCGAACGAATGTTTGTCCTCTTACACAAGATTGTAATACGAACGTTTGTTTGAGTCAACTCTTTTTCGAACTTATGTTTGTATTCCAACTCTTGGCATGCTATAATACCTTTAACAGAAAGAGATACGGGGGGCTGCCTTATGACTAAGTTATCAAAGAGGCAACAAGAAATTCTTGATTTTATTAAGAACGAAGTAAAAACAAAAGGATATCCACCATCTGTCCGCGAAATCGGCGAAGCAGTAGGGCTAGCTTCCAGTTCCACTGTCCACGGCCATTTGGCGCGGCTTGAGAAAAAAGGGTTGATTAGAAGAGATCCTACAAAGCCTAGAGCGATTGAAATACTCGATGCTGAAGATGATACCATTCCGCGCCAAAATGTGATCAATGTACCTATTGTAGGGAAAGTGACCGCTGGGATCCCCATTACGGCCATTGAAAATATAGAAGAATATTTTCCTCTTCCAGAGAGGCTGGCACCCAGCGATGAACAAGTATTTATGTTGGAAGTAATGGGCGACAGTATGATTGAAGCTGGAATTCTTGATGGAGACTATGTCATCGTCCGCCAACAGCAATCTGCACTTAATGGAGAAATTGTCGTCGCCATGACAGATGAGAATGAAGCGACTGTTAAAAGATTTTTTAAAGAAAAAGATTACATACGGCTTCAGCCTGAAAACTCATCAATGGAACCGATCATTCTACACGATGTGAAAATTCTCGGTAAAGTGATCGGAATTTATAGAGAAATTCATTAATGGCTGTAAAGACATAAACGGAAAAGCATGTCTCATTTTCTTATATATGTAGAGCTGCAATGAGTTATGACCGCGTTACGGAAAAAAGCGCTCATCAATGAAAGACGAACGCTTTTTCCCCTTACTTTCTTTTATCAATCAAATGATTGAAAGTATGTACAATATTCTTCTGCGATTTTGATAATTCTGGATTTTTTGTTTAGAAAACTGAATTAGGCTTAATAAATCCTTTTTTTTCTTCTTTTACCTGAAATAACAATGATTATGCAAGTAAAAAGCCTCACCAATACAATTTGGCCTACCACTTGCGCAGCTTTACCAGGAGACTTCGAGAATACGATAAGGAGTGGATAAGTAGTCACTCCTTTTCCTTTCATTTTGGGCAAAAATCAAACCGCCAAGTCGCCGAATTTTTGTTCTTTTGGTTCTGAGTTATTGCTTATTCTACCGTTCATTTTTAAATCAACGATATAATATACATCATAATACTTAGAGTCATGATCAAAACATTATTTTCCTCGTTTGCTGCAACCATCTATTAGATGCAACCTCTCCTTTCTTTATCATCCCATGTTCTTTTCTATCCTAGAATGCTATACCATATTTTTATCGCAGTTAATGAGATTAACACCATTAATCCATATCTCAACCATTCCACATTCATTCTTCTGCTCATAAACGATCCTAATGGAGCACCTAAGAGACTCCCCGCAACAGCAAAAAAGGTTGCCCAAAACGGAATTTCTCCCGCAGTCAATTTTCCGAAAGTCCCTCCGATTGCAGAAAGAAAAACAATGGATAAGGAAGAAGCAATCGTGATACGCGTTGGGATCTTCAAAACGGTCAACATGATCGGTACCAATATAAAAGCTCCTCCAGCCCCGACAATTCCAGATACAATTCCGACTACAAATGATAGTACCATTGCAAGAACTCGGTTGAAAGTGACCTCATTCACCTGCATTTGACCACGGCTTTCGCGTTGTGGAATGATCATCAATAAGACAGCAAGAATCGCAAGAACGCCGTAGACAATATTAATGCTTTCGCTTGGTAAAAACTTAGAGCACATTCCTCCTATCAAGCTTCCGATTAGTATACTGCCTCCCATATAGAGTACTAGTCCTTTGTGAATAAAAGAAACATCGTTTTTACTCAACTTCCAATAGGCAATGACGCCTGAGAGAGAGGAAAAAAACACTTGAAACATACTGATGGAGGATACTTGTTTTGCTGTAAAATGACCGACATTCAACCAGTCTGGAACGTATAATAACAGGGGATAATTGATAATCGAACCGCCTATACCAAGCATTCCGGAAAAAAATGAACCAATGAACCCAATAAATAACATCACAATATGCATCAATGTACTGATTCCTTCTTTCTGGAGACGATTTTTCACATAAAGTCGATCTAAATTCGTATACTAATTCCGATTCATCATGTATAATATAACCAATTAAATTTATAGGAAATAGGGGGTTATTCAATGCTTGGATTTTTTCGATCCCTATTCGTCGATTATTGTCCAGAATGCAATGAAAGACTAACATGCTCCAATGATTTTCTTTGCTGCACAAAAATTTGCCCCTATGGACATTATAAAGAAGAAATTTATAGCCTTCTCGGTGTTCGTTTCGTCTATAAGGATTAAAGGAACACCCCAAAAAGGGGGTTCCTACTTAACGTTTTTGAATCCAAAACTTGATGACCCCATCCTCTTCTTTGTAATCTAACAA
>JADBKC010000200.1 GCA_014896555.1 Caryophanales bacterium
CACAAAATAATACCATCACTTTATACCCTTCCAACTGGCTCTATAATGCAGGGGTAATAGGATTGCTAAACGTTCTAAAGCGATCTGAAAAAAAGATTGAAGATTGGATACAAGACGACGGGACGATCAAAGGAGATATTTCGGATCTATTATATAAAGTTGAAATCAAGGGTATCGATTTCAAAATACCATTACTTGCAAAGAATTGGTTATTGGAAAGCTGGGATCGATTGAGGAAAAAAAGTGCAACGAATGAGGCAGAAAAGATAAAGGAAGTTTGGGGAAAGATTTTTAATGTTCAGTATAGGGGATTTTTCAATGCAAATACAAAATATCTTTTTGAACAATCGAAAGATTCACAGCCGCTAATCATTCAATTTGGTAAATTTATTAACTCTTTGCTCAACAATAATCATGAAGAAAAAAGATGTTCTTTTTGCTTAAACCAGTCTGGGTTTACTTATAAAAATATATTCACATCAGAGCATTCCAAACTACTTGGGGCATCTGCAGGTGAGAAAGGTGTTCCCAATTCGTTTTGGAATCTTAATTCTGAACAGAGTCTTAGTATTTGTGATTTCTGCAGTTTTGTATTGCTTAATCACCACCTCGCTCTTACCGACCTTCCCGACGACTCGCAGATTTTCATCAATGCTCCCTCCTTTCAGGTAATGTGGCATCTGAACCAATTCGCACAAAAAATGTATGGTTCTGTTTCCGGAAAAGAAAGCAGGGATAAAAGGGAAATCCTTGCCATGTCTATCATTGAGTACGCCACAAGAATCCAAACCACACTGGGCAAATGGGCAGGAATGAATATTGAAATCGTCTCGAAGAAGTATGACGAAGTGAATTATTTCTCCATCCCACATACCACTGTGCAAATCCTTTCCGATCCACAAATAGCCACTCTGCTGTCCGATATCGGAGAATTCAGAATCCTGAATATGGTTCTGAACCAGGAATACGGAAAACTTTTAGACACAGGTTATAAATTGTTACGCATTGGCAGTAAAGATCAACAAAGTAAAACAGATAAAGAATTTATTAAAGATTATTTTTACCTGCCCATAAACAAAATCAACATCAATGAAACCGCCTACAAAATATGCCAGCTTCACGCATTGATTGAAGAAAAAATTAAAAAATATAAACTATGAATACAACAGAAACAAAAACAACGGAAGAAATGCTTCAACAAATCAAAGAAAAACTCAGCAAAGGTGAAAAGCCCGAACTGAATGAGTTTAAGGAAGTATATAAGGAGTTAAATAAACAACTGAAAGAACTACAAGAGTTGTTAGAGTGGGCATGGAATCAAAACAGAAATAATGAGTTTACAAGATTATTAAATCAGATTAAAGGTTATAATGTTTCCGAGCTGATGGATAAACTTCGTAACAAAGGGTACTATACAAGAAAAGATACAAGAAAAGAATTGAAAGAATCTTTTGAAAGAATGGGCTACCGCCTTATGGAACAGGTGCGTGCGGGTAAACGAGAAGAAGCATATTACACCATTGCCCGTATCTATATCGCCGCTAATCAAAATATACCACGTGAAGTTGTAGAACCTTTTAAGCCCATTTATTCCGATAGTGAATTTAAAGTAATGCTTTTCGCATTTATTTCCGGTATATTAGGGTCCGGTGATGAGGAAATAGAATCAAAACCTGAAAATAATAATGATGAAAATTAAATACTAACCTTAAAAACATATAATTATGGAAACAAATCAAAACAACCAAAACCAAGCAAAAATCAAATACCTGACTATTACTATTATTTTTGATGGTTCAGCACTGAACAGAGATGATAAGATTGGAGGCAACATTCTTTCTATCAAAAAGCTTAATGTGAACGGTGAAGTCCGCTCTTTCATCAGTAAGCCCGCCATCCGGCATTATCTGTTTCAGACGCTGAAGACCGCCTTCGATTGGAAAGATGCAAAGGTCACGGGGCAGGGCCAGGTAGTCCAGTTCGACATCACGCAAGACGACATTCTCACCAGTGAAGAGCTGGATGCTTTTGGATATATGTACACGATTAGCAAACAGGCTTCAATTACCAGAAAGTCTCCTGTGGGAATAACAAAGGCTATTTCTTTAAGATCATACGGAGGTGATTTGGCCTTTTACGCTAATCACGACATCGTGAAGCGCGGACAGAATCAAGGATTAGCTGTTACCCCTAATCCCTACAACAAAGAAGAGCACGCATCTTTCTATAAGGTCAGCTTCACGATTGATACAAACGTGCTAGGCAAAGATATCTGGATTGTCGAAAACTATAACTATGATAATGAGAAAGGCATCTTGACACTTCAGGTCGAAGCTCCTAAGCAAGTAGTTTTGAGTAATGTTGATAAAGGGGATTCTGAGGAGGGTGAAGATGTTTATAGAATCGGTAAAAAGACAGTTCGCGTTTCAGGTTTTTACCTTAAGGTAGATAAGGGCCTTATAAAAAAGGAAAAAGACAAAAAGAGCGACTTTCTTTCCTTTGGTGAGAAGTATATCCAAGTGGAAGGGAAAAGTAATGATAATGCAGACAAAGAGGGACAGACAAGTGGCAAGAATAAAAAAAATAAGCCAAATATTAAAGTGACCGACTATGAAGAAGATGAGCAGGACTACATGTTTCGAGTCAATAATCCTCCTCAATATAACCAACAGGAGAAAACGCTTAAAATTCAGTATGGAGTTACAAAATCAATCCGCTGTGTAAAACAAAGTGAAGGACAATACCAGCTCAAAGATGACAGTAATGACAAGGACATCGGGACTATAAGCATAGAAGCCCTTAATCAAGGTGGTCCACATAGAGTTACTTTCAATGTAAGTGGAAAAGAGAAAAAGAAACGGTTTAAAGACATCCTCAAAGCCATCAAAAACGGCTTCTACGCCCAATCTAGTGGTGAACCCAATCCAACTAGTCCCCTTTTATTCATTGCCGCCACCGTTAAAGTACCTGCTCCGATTTTCCATCCATATATTGATGTATCAATTGATGCATCAAAAGATAATCCAAATAAAGTAAAAGTAATCGGTATAGGCGACGGACTTAAAAACGAATTTGTGGAAAA
>JADBKC010000201.1 GCA_014896555.1 Caryophanales bacterium
AAAACCTCAGCCTTCCAAGCTGATGTCGTGGGTTCGATTCCCATCACCCGCTCCATATACATATCGTGATCAACGCAGTATTTTGTTTGTAAGAAACAAAGTATTGCGTTTTTTTGTTATATGGTTAAAATATAGCCGACTCTTTTTCGACTGAAAGGTGATCCGTGATGGATTATAATCAATTAAAACAGGATATTATTGCCTATAGCAAACAGATAGGCATCGATAAAATAGGTTTTGCTTCTGCAGAGCCTTTTACCGAGTTGAAAAATCGTCTGATCCGCCAGCAGGAGCTTCAATTCCAATCGGGATTTGAGGAGCCTGATATGGATAAACGCACTAATCCCGCCTTGATATTTGACCAGCCGCGATCGATTATCGCGATCGCGTTGGCTTATCCATCTAAAATGAAAGAAACGCCAAAAGGAAAAAAGGGGCTTCGACGCGGAACTTTTTGTAAGGCCTCTTGGGGATTGGATTACCATGTGATTTTAAGAAATCGACTCAAACAATTGGAGGAATTTATCCGTTCCAAAGTTCCAGAAGCCAGGATGAAATCGATGGTCGATACGGGCGAATTATCCGATCGTGCTGTAGCGGAAAGAGCGGGCATCGGCTGGAGCGGGAAAAATTGTTCGATTATCACCCCGGAATTTGGTTCTTACGTTTATTTGGGCGAGATGATTACCAATTTGCCTTTTGAGCCGGATCAGCCGCTGGAAAGCCGCTGCGGTACATGTACAAAATGTTTGGACGCTTGTCCGACGGGGGCATTAGTACAAGGAGGACAGTTAAACGCTAAAAAGTGCATCGCTTTTCTTACACAAACAAAGGATTTTCTTCCAGATGAATATCGGGATAAAATCGGCAACCGTTTATACGGCTGTGATACATGTCAAATCGTTTGCCCTGAAAATAAAGGGATGGATTTTCATTTGCACGAAGAAATGGAGCCAGATCCAGAAACAGCAAAACCATTGCTAGAACCGTTGCTTAACATTAGCAATAAAGAATTTAAAGAGAAATTTGGCATGGTTTCCGGTTCGTGGAGAGGAAAAAAGCCAATCCAGCGGAATGCCATGATTGCCCTTGCCCATTTTAAAGAAGAAATCGCTATTCCTTCCTTGGTAGAAGTTTTGAAAAAGGATGTTCGCCCCGTAATGCGGGGGACCGCAGCTTGGGCGATTGGAAAAATAGGCGGCGATCAAGCAAAATCAGCGCTTTTGGAAGCGAAACAAACAGAAACGGATCCCGATGTTTTGAAAGAAATCGAGAAAGGGCTGCAATATTTTTCTTCCTAAATAGAGATTTTAGTGGATTCTTCCCTGATCTCGCCACATAGGCTTTAACGGGGAGGGATTTTTTATGGAATCACAGCTTCAAAAGCTTTTGCAAAACCGATTAGAACAAGTTGTTGAAAATGAGCAGAGAAATGCTTCTGATGAAAAATGGGAACGAAAGAAGAAGCTTTTGGAACGGCGGAATGCCAAAATCGTGAAGGCAAAAGGGGAAGGAAAAATTATCCATCAAACAGATCGTGAAGTGTTTTACACTCTTCATTTTCAATATTTGATTAAACAAAATCGCTTTTTTTATATAGAAGAAGAGATAGAGCATCGAAAAGCTAATTTTTTGGATCAAACTGTGATCAAGGATGATGAAATCATTCCTTCTTGGGAAAACGAAAGATCTTCAATTGAGCCAATGGAGGACGCAGGAGAGAGGGTGGGATATGAATATAACCGGCTAAAAGCGGTCCAATATGCGGAGAGATGGTGGAATAGCTATAATCCCGCCTATCAAAAGTTTCAAGTCGATTGTACGAATTTTATTTCTCAATGTTTAAAGGCCGGCGGCGCACCGATGAGAGGCTATCCGAATCGGAGCCAAGGCTGGTGGATGCAAAACGGTTCGTGGAGCTACAGTTGGTCGGTTGCCAATTCGCTTCGATTGTATTTAAGCCAGTCCAAGACGGGGTTAAAAGCGAATGAAGTTCGTAATGCGGCTGAATTGCAGCTGGGAGATGTGATTTGCTATGATTTCGAAGGAGATGGCCGGTTTGACCACACGACGATTGTCACCGCTAAAGATGCCTATGGAATGCCTTTAGTCAATGCACATACTTCCAATAGCCGCATGAGATATTGGAGCTATGAAGATTCAACGGCTTATACTTCCAACATTCAATACAGGTTTTTTGCTATAGACGATCGAGGTTGATGGGGGAGAGTATATGCTATAATAATGGCAGACTTTATTTTAGAGGTGAAAGCATTGTGACAAATCATGTAGTATTGTATCAACCAGAGATTCCCGCTAATACTGGAAATATATCCAGAACATGTGCGGCTACGGATACGACTCTCCATTTAATCCGTCCGCTCGGATTTTCAACAGAAGACAAAATGTTAAAAAGGGCTGGGCTGGATTATTGGAAATATGTCAATATCATTTATTATGATTCTCTCGATGAATTTTTTGAGAAAAATCAGGGCGGGGAATATTATTATATAACGAAATTTGGCGAACAATATTATAATTCGTTTGATTTTAGCGATACGAGCAAAAATCATTATTTTATCTTCGGAAAGGAAACGACTGGTTTACCGAAAGAATTGCTGGCAGCCAACAGGGAGCGCTGCTTACGGATTCCTATGAACGATAAGGTTAGAGCTCTCAATTTATCAAATACTGCGGCTATTTTAGTATATGAAGCGCTAAGACAACAGCATTTTCCTCATTTAACATAAGAAAACTGGGCGAGTCCTCTTTCTTCTGTAATGGCGTGAATCATTTGAATTTTTTCCGTTAAGGGTTCTAGCAATACATAAAGCAGGAAAAGCGGCATCTCTCTATTTGATAGGAGGACTTCAGGGAGGAGAACGGTTGATCTTGGCGTTCAATATCACAACCAAATAGGTATTGGCAAAGTTCGTTCGTTAGTCCTCCTTTTGTCTCATCGACCACTTGATTGCTCGGTTACTTACGATATTTGCACCGCCTTCAAAGGATAAGACCGTATCAGTTGGAAACAATTCCTTTACGTAAGCAATTGTTGCTGTTTAATCCTTC
>JADBKC010000202.1 GCA_014896555.1 Caryophanales bacterium
AACGGAAGACCGTCTGCCAGGGCGTAGCCGGTCACGGCAAAGCTGAGAACGGCCGTCGCCGTTGCCGTCCTCCATAACCGCCTCACGCTCATTCCCCCTTTTTCATGCGATTTTTTCCGGTACACATGATTCGACGTTCGAAACAAGAGTCCTTCTGTTGGACGAGAACGTGTTAGGGGCTGTCCCAAAAGTAGCTCAGCCCCGACGGCCGAGGGAACCCGCCCATGGCCCATACGGTTCTGCCGGACAGCCGTCCCATGGGTTGGAGCCTACCTGCCCTTGACGTGCAGCGGGGATATCGCGACATGGACATCCTGTTGGAAGCCGACGCCGATTTGCAGTTCGGAAGAAGAGAGAGAAAGAGGGCTCAGGCGCAGAGGGTATTCCAAGGGCCACAGTCCCGATCTGCCCCAGGTGGTGATCGTTCTGGCCGTCACGCGTAACGGGATTCCCGTTCGGCGCTGGACATGGCCTTGCAGCACCGCAGATAGGAGGGCCGTTCGTTTTTGGATCTCCGACAAGGCCGGACGTACCGTGCCGCAGCCATGATGCGGGCGGTGGTTCTGCCCGATCGGGCAACATTCTTTGCCTCAAGCGTCGATGGACCGCAGTGCCGTAGACTGCAATGGGCTTCTCACGCATCTGTTCAAGAATCAATCGGTCATAAATTGCGGCGTAGACTGTCGATCAAATAGTACTTGTTAACTATTGTTTCCTGTGAAGTCACAACCGACAAATCAAGGCGCTTGATCCCTGTGGGACGGGGACAGCCGCCGGCGGTATGTGCATACGGGCCAAGGCTCTCAGTCCACAAGCCAGCGCTATCAAAAGGACATTGTTATCGTTTCACCATAGCACTTGAAAAAAAGAAAAAAGCTCCGATTGCTTGTATCACATCACCGATACTAAAAACACCCTGGAATATCAACAAATTTGGAATATAAAATATATCAGATAAAAACTTTAATTGTGTTTGATCGGTACTCAATTGATACATTGGATCTAGACCGGCTTTAATGTCAGGAAGGCGGTGATCTAACCCGGCGGCTAAAAGTGCGGATTCTGCGACAGGCATCTTGAAACCATTAGCTATTATAACAAGTGTATTTAAGAGAAAGCCCGCACCAATGATTGCAATATATTTATTATTTTTATTATACCAATAAGACAATAGAATCATTACTGCATAAAAGCTGTATATATAGGGTTGATATTTTAAAAGAAAATCTTTACTAAGAACCGACGGGCCTTTTAAAACGTAATGTTCAATGATACTTGCAATGATAAACAGCCATATGTTCTTAAGTCTGCTTAGTTCTTGTATCGCATTATCCAAATTGCCGCCTCTAATCTTTCCGTATAAAAAAGCAAGGAAAAGCAGTAGAAGCACCACTCTTAACCCCCGGTTGTTATAATTTGAAAAATTTATTTCCTACCTGATCTAAGGCAATGCCAATAATTGCATCGATAAGGGAAACAACTATCATCGCCAATAAATTCCAAATAACGCCTAGCAAAAACAAAGAGAGTATATACAAAAATAGGATACGCTCGATAGATTTAATTATTATAAGAAGTAAATTTTCTACGATAACGTTGTGGCGAAATGATGAAGCGAGTTTACTTGGCACTTTTTCAATCGTCAATTCACCGATCGAGCTCCCTGCACTAGTCAATAATGCCACTCCAAACATATCAAAAAGATTGTTTGCGTGTATAAGGTCTGGGGAAAAATGAGAAACGAAAATGAGAAGAAGAAAAAGCGGAAGTGAGAAAAATACGAACGTTATGAGACCAATAACACCCCCAAAAAAACTTTTGAATATTGCAGTGAGCATATCGTTTGTATCGCTTTTCTCTTGAACATGCCATGTGTAACCCCCAAAAACGAGGAAGATTATTAAAAAAGAAATTATTGTAAAATCATTAAGAGCCATATAGGTGATTCTCCTTTCCTGCTTTATTAATTTATTCAATTTATTTAATTTATTTAATTTAATTTACTGTATAGAGATGGAGTTATATCCTATTTTGAAGAAGATTTATGTTTTATGTAAAGAGGCGGGCATAGCGAAGTAATTTTCTATGTATTGATTCGGAAGCAATAACTGGGAATTAAGCCCGCCAAACTTATCAAATTTTACTATAAAAACAGCATTATTGTTTTAGTTACCCCTTTAACTACTATGTCTGGAACCCAACTTGGAGCTACATATCTTATAGCTTTATATATTGCATTTTCAACATGACCTTCCAATTCAAAATAATGTATAATTAGTTTTGCAAGCGTATCATACCCAACAGCTTTTTTTAACCAATTTGGTAGATATGGATCAGCTTTTTCAAGTGCAAGTTTAATAATTTTAAACGTAAGATTAATTTTTCCTTGAGGCGAATATTCAATAGGCTTAGCATTAACAATGGAATTTTGTGTGGGATTGATTTTGCTATTGGATACAGCAATCTCTATAGTAGATTCACCTTTTGATAAACTTGCTGATTGCACAAAATTTCCCACTTTGAGGTTGTTATAAGATATCTCATCGGAAGCGGCAAAAGCAGGTGAGACGCTTGTAACTGCAATGATAGTAATGAGAAAACCAATAACTAACTTTTTGTTCACGGTAAGTCTTTCCTCCCTCACTAATGTTTTGGTTTTTTCAATCCTTGCTTATTCACAGATTTTCCTGTTTGAACGGACAGCACCACTGGTATCAATGGAGGAGAGAAATCTGTAAAGCTTTTTGATAGAGTCAAAGCAAGACGCAATCAGAATGTCCGGTCCAATTTTTTGTGGGTACAAATGCTCCTCTTGTCAACCAAATTCTTTCTCATCCCTCCTCTAACTAAATAAGTTTTCTTCATTGTAGATCATCCTAAAAAAGGAATCAATGCGGTAATCTATAATATTTGGTGAAATTTATTTAAACCTCTTTTTTTCTTAACGGAAGTTTGACGCTTGCTGGGACATTTGAGTCCTTATCATTGTGTAAAAACGGGATGGACTTAAAAGCAATAAAATGAGCCATCCCAGTCCCTCTTCGGTAGAATGAAAATTGACCAAACA
>JADBKC010000203.1 GCA_014896555.1 Caryophanales bacterium
GCGTAAAAGATGAGGACAATGCGGTTATTCTCTATACATCAGGAACAACCGGGAATCCAAAAGGTGTCTTGCTGACTCATAAGAACTTATATACGAACGCAGTGAATTCAGTGAAACATAATCAGACTGAGCGGGGTACAACCCTTGGTGTTTTGCCTCTTGCTCATGTTTATGGTTTGACTATTTCCAATACCTCTTATTTGACTGGTAGCTCGATCGTTGTTTTTTCTAAGTTTGACCCAAAAGAAGTTGTTGAAGCGATTGAAAAGTATAAAGTCAAATCATTTTCCGCAGTGCCGGCGATGATCCATGCCATGTGTGCCTATCCTCATGCGGATCGCTATGATACTACAAGCCTTGAATGGGTTGGTTCGGGTTCGGCTCCTTTGCCCGTCACTTTATTGAATGCTTTCAAGCAGAAATATGGAGCGGAAATCATTGAGGGCTATGGGCTGTCAGAGGCAGCTCCGATCGTAACTGCTCATATTTTCGGAAAGCCAATAAAACCTGGTTCTGTAGGTGTCCCTATTCCTGGTGTTGAAGTTAAGATCGTTGATGACCTTGGAGAGGAAGTCCCAGTTGGTCAAATAGGCGAACTAATAGTGCGCGGTGATAACGTCACTCCCGGATATTTTCAAAATGAAGAAGAATCCCGGCGTGTTTTAAGAGATAAATGGCTGTTCACGGGAGATTTAGCACGGATGGATGAAGATGGATACCTTTATATCGTGGATCGGAAAAAGGATTTGATCATTCGCGGCGGTTTTAATGTATATCCACGGGATATCGAAGAAATCCTTAACGCTCATAATAAAGTGTCTGAAGCCGCAGTTGTTGGAGTGCCTGATGAGCGGATGGGAGAGGAAATTGTTGCCTTCATCGTAAAAAATTCGGATGTCCAAGTAAAGGAAGAAGAACTTATCCAGTATTGTCAAGACCATTTGGCAAAAAATAAAACGCCTAGAAGAGTGTTTTTCATTGACGTACTGCCTAGAAATGGAGTTGGAAAAATTTTAAAAACTCAACTTCGCAAAACAGCTGTGGAGCTTTTTGCTGCATCAACACTTGAAGATTATTCTTGATTCTTTAGAGTGTTGATTTTATTAAATGCCAATTGTACATCAAGATTTAGTTTTATATAGATCAAACGAATAAACTGGGAGGAGTTTGTATGGAGAAACGAACAATTTTAACAACAAGCAGCAGAGGATTGCTGGAAGATTCTTTTCCGTATCGCCTTTATCAAAAGGCAAAGAATGTTGGCGTCTGGAATCCGGCTGATATTGATTTGAGCCAGGACACAAAAGACTGGCAAACATTATCTGAAGAACAGCAAAATGATATTTTGCGTTTAATTTCTTTGTTCCAAGCCGGCGAGGAAGCCGTGACTCTTGATCTTTTGCCTTTAATTATGGCGATTGCCAAAGAAGGCAGGCTTGAGGAAGAAATGTTTTTAACGACCTTTTTATTTGAGGAAGCGAAACATACAGAATTTTTCCGGCGCGTTTTAAATGCAATTGGCGAAAAAGGGGATCTCTCCCATTATCATTCTGACACCTATAAGACGATCTTTTATGAAATCCTCCCCACCTCCATGGAGCGCCTTGTCCATGATCAATCACCGGAAGCGATTGCAGAAGCGTCAACCGTTTATAACATGTTTGTAGAAGGGGTCCTAGCTGAAACCGGCTATTACTCGTTTTATCAATCTTTAGGAACACTCGGTCTCATGCCCGGGTTACTAAAAGGAATCGGATATTTAAAAAAGGATGAATCCAGGCATATCGGCTACGGCACTTTCTTGCTGCAGCGCTTAATTTGCGAGCATCCCCATCTCTATGATTTCATTTCCTCAAAAATTCAAGAATTAACACCATTAGCTATTCGTCTTAATCAGGAGGGCTTTGAAAACAGAAATGTCAGCACATTTGGAAACAGATTAGAAGATACAATGAATTTCACTTTGAAACAGTTGTCTATCCGCATGGATATTTTGTCAAGGGCAAGAGGAAAAAAGATTGAAGAGATTTATAAAATGACAGAAAGTGAATTGGGCGTTTTATAAAGCCTTTTTATGAGGAGCAATAATGACAGTAAATGTTGATGTAAAAACATTCCCTCTGTTTATTAACGGGAAGTGGGAGCATGCAAGCAGCAAGGAAACGTTTGATGTATTTAATCCGGCAACAGGACAGTTGATCGCAAAAGTGGCAAAGGGAACGGAAGCTGATGTCGATAAAGCAGTTCAAGCGGCGAGAGATGCTTTTGATCACACAGACTGGAAAAATATGAAACCGAAAGAACGTTCAAAGGTTTTATATGCGATTTCTTATCAGATTGCTGAGCATGCAGAGGAACTGGCGTACTTGGAAGCGATTAGTTCCGGCGGTACCGTTCGGCGAATCGGTTCAAGCGATATTTTACAAATGGTCGACATATTCCAAACAATGGCTAAATTTGTACTTGAATATCCTTATTCAGAAACACTCCCTGTTCCGCCGTTTCCGGGTCCAGCCCATAACTTTGTTTGGAGAGAACCGATTGGTGTTTGCGCCGCGATCACACCATGGAATCTGTCAATGGTTATTGCAACATGGAAAATCGCTCCTGCACTTGCAATGGGAAATACGATCGTCTTAAAACCGGCGAGCTATACACCGCTTTCGACATTAAAGCTGGCAGAAATTATTTCACAAGTCGTTCCCCCAGGTGTCATTAACGTTGTGACAGGATCTGGCAGAGAAGTAGGCGACGCTTTAGTTCGCTATCCAAAAGTTGATAAAGTGGCTTTTACTGGATCGACGGAAATAGGAAGAAGAATTATGGGTCTGGCAGCAGAGACGATAAAGGATACAACATTGGAGCTTGGCGGGAAATCTCCGAATTTTATTTTTGAAGATGCTGATCTGAGCATCGCCCTGCCAGGAAGCTTGTTTGGAATATTTTTGCATTCAGGGCAATTATGCGAGTCAGGAACAAGGTTATTTGTACCGGATCATTTTCATGATGAAATTATCGAGGGGCTCGTTGCACTTACCAGCAAGTTAAAACTGGGAAATCCGCT
>JADBKC010000038.1 GCA_014896555.1 Caryophanales bacterium
ATAACGGCGGGCACCATGCTGTTCTTTTGTTTGCGCCTAGAGGAATTAATTAGGAATTTATTCCAGCAGATTCCCCCATCCTTCGTCGATAATCCGTGCAAAAGTCTATCTTTTACGGGAATATGATATTGAGCCATTGTTGCATACCACCTTATATTTGGCGGTTATTGTTTTTTCTATCAAAGGGAAGCAACATGGCTCTTTTCTTATTTCTCTTTTTACACAATTATACGGACTAAACTGGATCTTGTTCTGATTGTTGGGGTGTAATTGTTAGTGGAAATTTACAAAAGGTATCTTAAAAACAAGTCAATAGCCATCTACTCACCCGTGAAAAGAGTTGGGGGCTGACCGTTACAATACTTTCCGAACATCAAACAATTCACTGACAATAAATCCGGACTGAGGAAAATGCAATCCAAGCTGCCATGCTCCGACTCCTCTTAATCGATACCTAGGGACTAATAAAAGCTTCGCTACGCGTGCTCGGGCATCTTCATACCAGATAATATGCCTTCTCCCATTTTCATCGCGGAACGTAAAATGGGGCTGTTGGTATTCATTTGAATACTGGATGGGCACTTGGTGAGAAGAGGCTAGTTGTATGGCCATGTCAACCGAAACAGCACGGGCGCTTTGGGCGCTTCCGTTTGACATAGTCCATTCATATCCGTAACGCGGAAAACCTAGAATGATTTTGTTTGAAGGCATTTGGTTGATGGCATATTCTATGGTTCTTCGCACTTCTTGAATAGGGGCAACAGGTCCTGGAGGAGAATCAGGAGTATGCCAATCGTAGGCCATGATAAACGTGAAATCAACAACTGATCCAATCCCTCCGTAGTCGTATCCTCTCAACCAAGGAATTTGATCGTCCGTTTTTGCTGGAAGGGCGACAGAAAGATAATAACGGCCTCGATCTTTCAAACGTTGATTTAAAATCCGAAGAAATCCTGTAAATAAGTCTCTTTCTGTTTCAGCCACTCTTTCAAAGTCGATGGTCACCCCTGAATAATTTTTTTGTGTTACAAGCGTGACAATTTCATTCACAACCCTGTTTCGGATTTGTGGGTTTGACAATACTTGGCGGATCAATTCTGAGCTGAATCCTTCTGAAGTTAAATTTGTAATGGTGGCAAGCGGGGCTATCCGAAACGAGCGAGATGTTTGAATGGTATAACGATCATTTAAGGTGCTTAAAGCGCCTCTGGGCAAAACGTGATATTCAAACATGGCAAAATACGTACTGATGGGAGAAAAAGACCTGATCAGCTGTTCATCTTCCGTAGGTGTACCAGGATAAATAAAACTTAAATCTTCCGTAGAATATTTGGGGTGAGACGGTAAAAAGAGGCGCATCCCTGGACGAATGACATCGGAAGTTAATCGATTGGCAGCTCGGATTGTTTGAACAGATAAAAATGCTTTTTGAGCGATGGTATAGAGAGAATCTCCCGGTTGAACAATGTAGGTGGAACTTGGAACAACTATATCTTGGCCGGGGACTAAACCTCCCGGATATACCCCGTTTATTTCTTGCAGCCTTTGAAAAGAAACCCCGTAATTTTGAGAAATCGAATAAAGTGAATCTCCGGGCTTCACGACATGGATAAAAAACATGGCCTCTTCTCCTTTCATTGTATAAATATGTTCAGAAAGAAAAAACATGTAATGATTTTGGTAAAAGCAATGATTCTTCTTGTATTATCAAAATGAATGCGAATTCAAGAAGAGCGGTATGACAAACATGATTTTTTGGAAACTATTTGAATCTCACGTCTTCGTGTTTAAGTTGCATGGAAGGCTAGCATATTGAAGAGTTTTACGTACAATCTTTCTTTTGTTTGCTGAAGCAATTTAGGCGAATCCAAACCGATGGCTTTATAGGAGAGATCTTTTGTTTATGGAAATTTAGTCATATTTTTACTGTTTTTATATATTTTTTCATAATAGATATTTGAATTTTACAAATCGACTTTAATCTATTAATAGATTTTCTTCCGTGAAAAAGATCGAAAGTTTTACTTGATTTTATTTCATGCAACAGTTGGATTCAAAAGGTTCACTACTGATATTCAGCGCCAGGAAGGAAACGAATGATATGCGGCAAGCATGCGGCCTTGCCATAAAGCAAACCGATATCATGCTTGTCCGACAGTTGTGGCTATTATCGGTTTTTCAACAAGATTTTCACTGCTGTAGAAATATGTCTTGTTCTGCAATTTTTAACAAGGTAGTTGCTTGACCTTTAATGATATGGAACATGATGTTGGCAACAGCTACGAACGCTCCAGCCATTGTGAAAGAAGAGAGGACAAAAAATCGTTTCATTCCCAGTGCGTTCATCCATTCAAAATGAAAGGCTGGCACATAAAGTTCCAGCCTCTTCTAATGTTTTGGCAAGATCGCTTTCGTTTTAGATGCCGCTTTTTTCATTCTACTGTAGATGATGAAATAGGGGGTTAAAAGGGCTGCTTTCATTATAATCGTGGAAGCGAGTATGCTGGATTTTCCGGTTTTCTTCTACTTATATATAATGATTCGAATTTCCTGTTGTGATAAGATTTTTGGATGAGAATAGGTATTTTATCCCCGTCCGATTATCGAAAGCAACAAAGGAAGGTTAGTTGTTTTGTCCTAATGTCATATCGGTGGCCGTTACGATGTCTGATCTTCTTGTCATCGTGCCATTAGTACGGCTTCATCATATTAGCGTTGTCTTATTCAAACGATGTCGAAAAAAATCAAAACAGAAAATCTTGGAAGCTGATGTCGAAACATCCTTTTCAAGACGGCGCCCATTTTTTCATCACTGGAATACATCGCTATTTTTTTACGAAAGTGAGTTTACTCCACATTTTCCAGGGTATTTTTTTAAAGTAGGATGACAAGGAATAAAAGATTTCATTCCGAATACCTTCAACCCATTTAATAGAGTTCACAAAGCAAGGAAAAGCCGAAGAATATAGAAATTTTGTTTTATTACCGAAACAAGCGATGGTGAAATGCGTGATCACGCATTTTAGATGGGCGAACAGCACGGTAGACACGGTTTCCTAAAATACTTTCATACAAATGGGCAAGTTTCATATGTTCATGAAGCAACTCCGCCAACTGGGGGTCAACGGGGTCCTGAGATTTGGTATTCTGGATAGTCATCCTCTTGCTGGGAGTCTTTTTGAAGTTCCGATTCAACGGTGTTTGAAAATATGGCGGCAGCTTCGGAAAAACCAGAAAGATTCAGTTGATGGATCCATTCTTTTTCCAACAATACTTTCGAGATTCCATAAACTCTTTTTATATCATTCAATTCCGACGGCTGCAAAGGTTTTTCCGCTGTCATTTCAATCATGAATAAAACTCCGCCCGGTTTTAAGACTCTACAGAATTCTGTTAAAGAAACAGCGATGTTTGTAAAAGCTGCAACGGATTCGGAAAGAACAAAGTCAAATGTGTCATCTGGAAACGGGAGGTTTTCAACATTTCCTTGAATCGCTTTAATGGGAAGCTGTTCATTGAAAAATCTTTGATTGGCTTTTTGAATCATAACCGGATGCTTGTCTAAAGCAATTGCCGAGCATCGAAAAGATTTCGAAAGGAAGGCAGCCGTCTGCCCAGTCCCGAAGCCGGCATCCAAAAAATTTGATCTTCTGCTGATGTTCTCCTCCATAAGGATGTTTCTCGCTAACGCCAGCCCTCCTGGATGAGCACCGCCAATTCCGTAAGTGGCAAAGAGCGTGCTGATAAGGTGGTTTCATGATTTTCACCCCGTAAGCATAAATATATCATCATGCTATGAATGACAGCCGCATGGAGTGAAGCATTTTGTAGATAAGAGTTCCTAAGGGCTAACATTGGTTTTCACCCATGATTTTCAATCACTGAATTGTTGATTTCTTTATTGGAAAAAAATATCTAAAGGTTTTTGTTTGCACATTAGCCACAAACATTGTATAAATGAAATTAAATGAAAATCATTAAATACTTACATACGTCCTATTATTAAAATTGCAAGTACGGTTTGTAAATTTTATCTAAAAATACATTTTCAATTTCTTAAACAATGTATTATAATGGTCTTTAGAGTTTTAATCCGAAGGAGTGAAACAAAGTTGAATATGGAAAAGATAGGAAAAAGAGGGTTGTTAAATAGGAAACTCTCATTTTTCTTTTTAGCTGTGATTTTGTTTTGGATTAAGACGTATATTGCTTACAAAGTCGAATTTAACCTTGGCATAAACAATAAAATACAGGAATTTTTGCTTTTTATAAATCCCATTAGCTCCGCTATCCTGTTTCTTGCCTTTGGATTGCTATTTAAAGGAAAAGCAAAACATATTGCCGTGATCGTCATCAATTTTCTGCTTTCCTTATTGCTGTATGCAAACATTGTCTATTACCGGTTCTTTAATGACTTTATTACCGTTCCGGTTTTGACACAGGCAAAAACCAATAGTTTCGGAAACTTGGGAGAAAGCGCATTTGCGTTGATGAAGCCTTATGATGCTCTTTATTTCTTGGATACTATTATTTTGTTATTACTGGTGGTCTTCAAGGTGGTAAAACCGCCGGAAAAACTTGGGTTGCGCCCTGTAGTGGGAGTCTTTATGTCCGGCTTTATCATTTTTATGGTAAACTTGGGACTTGCTGAATCAGACCGTCCGGAACTTCTTCAGCGGACGTTTGACCGCAATTATATCGTGAAATACTTAGGGATGTACAACTATACCGTGTACGATATGATTCAAAACGCTCGCTCCTCTGCTCAAAGAGCTTTGGCGGACAGTTCGGATATTTCGGATATTGAAAATTATGTAAAATCCAACTATGCAGAACCTAACCCGCAATATTTCGGCAAGGCAAAAGGCAAAAATGTCATTTTCGTTTCGTTGGAATCGTTCCAAAACTTTCTGATTGACTATAAAATTAATGGACAAGAAGTAACGCCGTTTTTAAATTCGTTGGCTCATGATAACAATACGTTTTACTTTGATAATTTCTTCCATCAAACCGGACAAGGAAAAACGTCTGATGCAGAATTTATGATGGAAAATTCTTTGTTCCCGTTGCCTCAAGGGTCCGTTTTCACGAATAAAGCTTTGAATACGTATCAAGCCACTCCAGCTATTTTAAAAACACACGGGTACACTTCTGCGGCTTTCCATGGCAATACGAAGACGTTCTGGAACCGCGATGAAATGTATAAATCGTTAGGATTTGATTACTTCTTTGATTCTGCCTATTATGACATGAATGATCAGGACGTATTGAACTATGGCTTGAAAGATAAGCCGTTCTTTAGAGAGTCCATGCCTCTGTTGAAGGGCTTGAAACAGCCGTTTTATGCAAAGTTCATCACGCTTTCGAATCATTTTCCGTTCCCGTTGGATGAGGGGGATACGGATTTTCCGCCGGGAGATTTTGGAGACACGATTGTCAACCATTATTTCCAAACAGCTCATTACATGGATGAAGCATTAAAGCAATTTTTTGATGATCTGAAGAAATCAGGGCTTTACGATCATTCGATTATTGTGTTGTATGGTGACCATTATGGTATTTCTGAAAATCATAACGATGCAATGGCACAAGTAATGGGAAAAGAAATTACTCCGTTTGAAAATGCTCAGCTGCAGCGTGTGCCTTTGTTTATTCACGTGCCAGGTGTTAAAGGTGGAGTCATGCATGAATATGGCGGTGATGTCGATGTTCGACCAACGATTCTTCATTTGCTAGGAATTGATACGAAAGATTACATCGAGTTTGGAACCGATTTGCTTTCCAAACAACATCGCCAAATTGTTCCATTCCGAAACGGTGACTTTGTAACACCTCAATATACGGAAGTAAGCGGAAAATGCTACAGCAACCTTACTGGCCAACAAGTGCCAAGCAAAAATGCTTGTTCACGTGTAAGCAAGCAAGTAAAAGTTATGCTCGATTTCTCCGATCGAGTAGTATACGGAGACTTGCTTCGTTTCCACCATCCAAAAGGTTTTAAACCAGTAAATCGTGCAGATTATGATTATTCTGTCAAAAAGACAGATCAAAATTTAAAAGAAAATAAATAAGGGGAAAAACTTTCATCAGTTGGGGAATTACCTCCGCTGATGACGGGTAGAACGATATGTGCGCTGTATATGTCTCCCTCTCTTGGAACAACTCGATGGTTGTTGCTAGAGGAGGGAGATATTTTTTTCTCTAGTATCGATGATAATAATCAAATAGAATGGCTTTTGTTTCATTTACTTAGCGAAAGCAGAATAAATCAAAAGCTGTTATTTGGGATCTATACTGAATGTGGCGGCGGATCATCGAGAGTGAAGACGTGATCGAAAAAAGAGAAAAGAGAACATCCACTCTCTCTTTTTGAAATCTTTAAGCTGCGACAAAAAATTAAGGGAGAGAGTAAATGGATTATCGATTAGGAATAAAAGAGAGGCATGTGGAGTTGTGGGATTTTCGGTTGGTGGATGGAAAATCATGTTTAGCTATAGACGAAGCAACGGAAATAATAGTGCTCTCAAAGCTGAACCCAAACAAAAAACCCTTATTTTATGAAAACGATTGACTATTGCTGTTTTTACGGCTCTAAAGGATTTGATTTTCTCAATCCAAGACAAAGAGCTAGTTTCTTTATTATAAGATGGGGTAGGGTATGTAAGTAATCAAAAGCGAAAATGAAAGGGCTGTCCCAAAAGTCAGGGTAACTGACTTTTAGAGCCCCGTTATTTTTCAAATTTTTATAAAAAAATACACAATACATTCATGATCGTCTCTCTCCCAACCTGTGCATGAAAATAGTTCCTTCCCGTCTATATTGGTAAAGAAACAAACAGTTCATTATACGTGGCTTTTTTTTGGTGGTTCGACCCTGAACACAAAATTGTTTGAGTGAATTTGATGTTCAACCCTTTGCTAGCTCTTTCCAAACGGAAGGATGGCTACGTACAGAAAAATGTTTATTTTCAAATTCACTCACTGTTTGTGATCCTATCTGCATGGAGTGATTGGATGGATGTATTTATGAAAAGATGGGTAGGATTGAATGTTCATTCAGAAACCATAGTGGCTTGTGTTCTGATTGGTTCAAAAGATGATGAACGAATTAAGGAGACAGAAACCTTTCCGACTTTGACCAAAGATTGATTCCGGTTGTTAAAATGGCTTGAAGACCATGATGGAACCCACATTGCGATGGAGAGTACGGGAGTCTACTGGAAACCCGTGTTCAATTTGTGAGCAAGATGATTGTTTTATTTGCCCGAATGGAAGGAAAGTGACGTTTAAAAAATACCAAAACAAAAAGAATCCGTCTGGTTATGAGCAAAGCTTCAAAATATACGAATGTGAAGATTGTACAAATTGCCCATTGAAAGTGAAATGCACGAAAGCGAAGGGAAATCGCCAAGTTCACTGGAATACCGTCTTCGAGGAAAGGAAAGCGAAGGCAAAAACAGCCCTTGAATGTGAAGAGAAAACTGCCATCTACGCCCGGCGCAAAGTCGAAGCAAAAAGTGTGTTCGGTCGCATCAAGGGCAATCGGTCGTTCCGCAGATTTTCTTTGCGAGGTCTCGACAAGGTGCATGTCGAGTTTGGGATTAAAGCATTAGCCCATAATATACTTTCGGAGAAATATCGAAAAAACACAAAAGCAAGTGGAGAAAAACGATCCGTTTCTTCTCCACTTGCTTCATTGTAGGGACTTATCAGACAGCTCCATGATTAAGAATTGATGTATTGGTGATCAAACAGCATCGTTCCGTGTTTTAAATAATTGGTATGCCAAGAAAATGCTTTTTCTAAAACATGTGGTGTCTGCCCGCCTACTTTTAACGCTTCTTCATAGTATGCAAGCAGTTGTTTTTTATACATTGGATGAGCACAGTTTTCGATGATCAAGCGTGGGCGTTCTCGTGGAGCGAGCCCTCTTAAATCGGCATATCCTTGTTCGGTTACGATGACGTCCACATCATGTTCGGTATGATCCACATGGGAGACAAAAGGTACGATACTGGAGATTTTGCCGTCTTTCGCAATGGACTTCGTTACGAAAATAGAAAGGCGGGCATTTCTCGCAAAATCACCGGATCCTCCAATGCCGTTCATCATTTTTGTTCCTGTTACGTGCGTCGAGTTGACGTTGCCATAAATGTCCGCTTCCAATGCAGTATTAATAGAAATTAACCCAAGGCGGCGGATAATTTCTGGATGGTTGGAAATTTCCTGCGGCCGTAAAACGAGTTTGTTTTTATAGCGGTCCAAATGAGAAAAAACAGCTTTCATTTTTTCTTCGGACAACGTAATGGAACAGCCTGAAGCAAAGCGTACTTTACCGCTGTCAATGAGATCAAATACGGCGTCTTGAAGAACTTCAGAATATACTTCCAAATCTTCAAATTCGGAAACTAGCAAGCCGTGCAGAACCGCATTGGCTACAGACCCAATCCCTGCTTGAATAGGAGCCAGGGTTTTATCCAGACGGCCAGCTTGAATTTCTTTTCTGAGGAACTCAATTAAATGATTAGCCATTACAGCAGTTTCTTCATCTGGCGGCACGATGGTTGATGGTGAATCAGCAGCATCTGTAATCACAATGCCTTTGACTTTTTCCAGATTAAGAGGAATGCCGATTTGACCAATTCTTGAATCCACTTTTGTCAATGGAATAGGTCCGCGTTTTCCTTGCGGGGCTAGTTCATAAATATCATGAAGTCCTTCTAAATCCGCAGGTTGCGCCAGATTAATTTCCACAATAATGGCATCTGCATTTTCAATAAAAATAGAGTTATTACCAACTGATGTAGTAGGAATGAGAAGCCCGTCTTCGGTAATCGCTGCAGCTTCAATAATGGCAAAGTCAATTTTGCTTAATACATCGTTGCGAACATATTCTGCAACATGAGAAAGGTGCTGATCAACAAACAGCATTTCTCCTTGATTAATTTTTTTGCGCATTGCCTTATCTGCTTGAAATGGAAGACGTTTATGAATAATGCCTGCTTCGGCCATTAGTTTGTCAATATCAAATCCGAGAGAAGCTCCTGTGAAAACGTTTACTTTGAATTCCTCAGTTTTAGCACGGTCAACTAAAGCTAGTGGAACAGCTTTTGCGTCTCCTGCACGTGTAAAACCGCTCAACCCCAATGTCATCCCATCTTGAATCCATGAAGCAGCCTCGTGAGCTGGTACAATTCGATCAGCTAATCTAGGATCACGTAAGCGTTCTGCAATACGTTTCTCCACTCAAAATCCCCCCTTTGATTATTTTCAAACATTCTACCAATTAAGGGGGAAAATCTCATTATTTTTTGCGTGAAAAGCCTTAATTTTGTTATAAAGCAGAAAAAAACTTCTCAAAAAAGAATTCATACTTCAATTGCTAGGTGTATTTTTTAAAAAAGGCTTCCCTTCTTACATCATAAGGGAAGCTTGCATAAAATGAAATGGTAAATGTTTACCTTTATAACCGTTCTTTTAGAAGTTAAGGGATCTGCGAAAAATGCTAGCGTATGTTTGGCTGACAGGAATCTTTACATTATTTTTCATAATCAACAAAAAAGTAGAATGAGAATCAGGATGAATTTCCTTAATAAAATGAACATTAATAATATAAGAACGGTGTACTCTAATGAACAAGTTATTCGGCAATAAATATTCCAGTTCCGTTAAATTCAGTTTATGAGTTCCTTCCAATGTTTCCGATTGGACTTTCGTTTTTCGATTTTGCGCTTCTAAATACACTATTTGCTCATAAGGAATAGGATACCATCGCTCATTAAACTTAATGGTCAAGAAATTCGCAGAAATGGGCGACGGCTTAGCCGGGAGAATGGTCGTAATCGCTCCCGCTGGGCGATCTTTTTTAAAAATAGGAATGCTCATACCGAAATAAGGAACGCCAAACACCTCTTCATCAATATAGAGAGAAACTTTTTGGCCTGTTGATAGTGCTTTATAAGCAGCGGTTCCTTCTTTTACAAGGTCCCCTGGTTTTATTTTTAAATCAACTGTTTTACTTGGTTTATAATAAATATATTGTTTATGGTCGGAAATCGCAATCGAAGTGTTTTTAGGAAAGTATTCAGAAAGGACTTCCATTACAGAAGTGACGGTAAATTTGTCCACCGGGTGTCAACTCCTTCAACTATGTACTTCTGTATGATCGATGTCGAAATGTTGGCTTTTGTCGAAAAACATAAAACCTTTACAATCTATTATACCAACTTGATTTCATGCTTAAAAGAACGTTTCAAGCAAATTTGATCTATTTTCGATATGTATTATGGTTTTTCGCTAGCTGAGGGTTAAAATATTGAAGATGCTCGAACGCTGTCGGATAATAAAGAATGAAGAGATCAAAAAGGAGCAGGCTCTCCAGGGAAAAGGAGATATGGAATAGCCAATATGTATTGGCGGCGTTCATAAGAAAGAAATCTCTCGCTGCTTTTATGAGTGGCTGACGCCGGCGGAGTATACAACCAGATGGAAAGGTGGATTGGGATGTCAAAAACGAAAACGAATGCCATAAGGATGTTGGACACTAAAAAGATTTTCTATAAGGTTTATACGTATGAGCCGCGCGGCGGGAAAATTGACGGTGTTTCCGTAGCGGAAAACCTCGGCAAAGATCCTCACTTGCCTGGGGGCCTGACCCCTTCACCTTTAATGTGTGAAAAATTCAGCCCCTAAGCTGTGAATTTTTAGAAAACCCCTTTATTTCTATTAAAAATCATATTAAAATATCGGTGTTAATGCGGAAAAAGTCAAAAAAGAAAAAAACGATTATCACTTAAGATTGGGGATTATTTCTCGCACGACTTGATCCAAGCAGGAACATAGCAATAGCTTTTAACGATCAGGTCCCTTTTTTGTTTTGGGGGACTTTTCATGATTGAAAAGAAATCAATAAAAAGTGAAAGGAGGTTGTGGAAGGTGAATCCATCGCTTGTTTTGCTGAGGGATGAACAGTTGATGGAAGTATATGAGCGGGCCAAAATGGAGAATCTATCTAAAGATTTTATTCAATTGCTAGAAATGGAAATTGAACGAAGAAAAACAAAAAGAGGAACCGATAAACAATATGAAAAAATAAGGCAGATTATTCATTAACGATTTCAAAAACGTATGTATAGGGGCATACGTTTTTTTTTATGGGCTGAAATGTCAGCTGCTTTGAAGTGGTGAGACAACTGACCTTGTCTATAAAACATGGTAAGATAGGAGTGAATCACTGAAAGTGTAATGAGGAAAAAAGATAAGGGTGAAATGAATGATTAAATGCATTGCTACGGATTTGGATGGAACACTGTTAAATAGCCAGCAGATGATTAGCGAAGGAAACCGCACAGCCATCAAAAAAGCCCAAGAAAAGGGTATAGAAGTCGTTATTGCCACAGGGCGTTCGTACCGTGAAGCCAAAACTGTATTAGCTGAGGCTGATTTACAGTGTCCAATCATTTGTGTAAATGGGGCGGAAGTGCGAACGAAAGAAGGCAAAATCATTCAAACCAATGAATTATCCTCCAAACAATCGCTCGATATTCATGAAATTCTTCATCATTCGCACACTTATTATGAAGTGTTTACCAACAAAGGGATTTATTCGGATCATTATGAAAAAGGCGTTCAGATGTTAATGAACTACTTTCAAACGGCAAATCCAGACATGATAGAGGAGCAAATTCGCGAAAGTGCCAAAAAACGATTTTCAAAAGGACATATTCAAATTGTAGAAAACTACGAACACATTATCGGAAGCAGCGATCAGCTTGTTTATAAATTTCTTGTTTTTTCTAAAGATCCTAGTGAATGGATGAGGGTCAAGGAGAAATTAGAATCTCTTCCAGAAATTTCGGTAAGCTCATCAGGAAGCGATAATTTGGAAGTGACACATGTTAAGGCCCAAAAAGGAATAGCGTTGGCGTGGTATACAGAAAGAATGGGCATCTCCATGCAGGAGACAATGGCGATCGGCGATAACTTGAACGACGTTTCCATGTTTGAGAGAGTAGGGCGCTCCGTTGCGATGGGAAATGCCCATCCGTATGTCAAAAAAATTTGCAGCCATGTGACAGCAGTGAATGACGAAGATGGGGTCAGAAAAGCTATACTGGAAATTCTTTAAAAAATTCCTGAAGTCCGGATCGTATGGATAAGTTCTATAGAGACAACTGGCTATCAAAAAACAGATCATCAAACTTACCATCAGTGGGGGTTACGAATTCTTCGCTGATGGCAAGTTTTCTTTTATCATAAATGTCATTGGCATCACATTAGATGTCATTATTTTAAGGCAAAGCCAAGCCTATAAAAATGGTCATTTCATGAAAATTTGTTAGTCTATTTGCCTAAAAATATGTTAGAATTATTTTTAAAATTCGAACAATAAGAAGGGGCGTTATGATGAGCAAAGCTTTGACAAAAGTCCGTGTGGAAGACATCGTAGTAGCAAATCAAATGCTGAAGGATGTAGTGGAAAAAACACCGCTGCAAAAAAATGAACGATTATCAAATCGTTATCAATGCAATATTTATATAAAAAGGGAAGATTTGCAGACTGTCCGTTCCTTCAAAATACGCGGTGCCTACCATTTCATCCAGAGCTTGACGGAAGAAGAAAGAAAAAAAGGCGTCGTGTGCGCAAGTGCCGGCAATCATGCCCAAGGGGTAGCTTATTCGTGCAAAAACTTGGGAATCCAAGGGAAAATCTTTATGCCGACAACGACTCCCCGGCAAAAAATTTCCCAAGTAAAATTATTCGGCGGCTCTTTTGTAGAAGTGATTTTAACAGGAGATACATTTGATGACTCCTACATGAAAGCAAGAGAATGTTGTGCTAAGGAAGATATGATATTTGTACACCCGTTTGATGATTATCGCATTATTGCGGGACAAGGAACGGTCGGGGTGGAAATTATGAATGACAGCACTGAACCGGTAGACTTTGTTTTCGCGGCGATAGGCGGGGGCGGATTAATTTCTGGAGTCGGTTCCTATATAAAGAGCATCAGCCCGGAAACAAAAATTGTTGGCGTTGAACCAGAAGGGGCGCCAAGTATGAAAAAATCATTGGATTGCGGCAAAGTCGTCAACTTAGAAAATATTGATCCATTTGTCGATGGCGCTGCGGTCAAGCAAGTAGGAGATTTGACAATGGAAATCTGCAAAGAGGTTGTGGACGACATCGTGGTGGTGCCGGAAGGAAAAGTTTGTACGACGATTTTGAACTTATATAATGAAAATGCAATTGTGGCGGAACCTGCAGGGGCGCTCCCCATTGCTGCTTTGGATTTTTACAAAGATCAACTAAAAGGAAAAAATGTCGTTTGCATTTTAAGCGGGGGAAACAATGATATCTCTAGAATGCAGGAAATCAAAGAGCGGTCTCTAATTTATGAAGGCTTAAAGCATTATTTTATCGTCAATTTCCCGCAGCGCGCGGGTGCATTAAGGGAATTTATGGCTGATGTGCTAGGGGAGCATGATGATATTACAAGATTTGAATACACAAAAAAGAATAGCCGCGATGAAGGGCCGGTGCTTGTAGGCATTGAGTTGAAAAAACGTGAAGACTATTACCCGCTTATTGAGCGTATGAATCGAAAAGGATTCCCGTATATGGAAATTAACAATGACCCGCTTTTATTTAATTTTTTAATTTAATATCCTTATTTTGCTTATGGCGGTACAGCAAAGAACGACAATTATCAAAGTAGAAGGGAAGATTCTCTAAATTACATTTACATAGGATCGATTCTTTTCTATTTTGTATGGGCGGCGATGAATGGATAAGAGGGAAAAGATAAGCCAGTACCAATGCGAAAAGCAATGGGCTGGCTTTTTGTATAAAATTTGTTCGATTGGTATACATGGCCATCGAGCCCTCTATTATAGCCATTAGTTCATGACCACTTTCAATTCATCGAAATTACTCTTGTACGAAGTAAAACCACATCGCCTTCGGAGAAAGGGCAAAGTGCTGCCCTTTTCCGAGAGTTTAAGACAAAGATAAGATCAATCTACTTCATCTTTATCCCATTGATAGCTCCATAAATGTTCTGTTGTTAACCGTTCACTGATTGGATTGTTCAGAGTTATTCCTTCTTCTAATCCTTTCAGCATCCAACCTGTTTGAGAGATATGCGCTTTCAAAGCAGCGATCTTTATATCCTGTACTTCACGGATATCGTGGACAATATCAGGCGATCCTAAATTTCTTTCGCAGTCTTTGGAAAAGGCAGAACAGTAAAGCTTCGGCCGCTTTTCTTCTGGCAGACGGCGCACCGCTCTTACAACCGCTCGTCCAGTAGCTTCATGGTCTGGGTGGACGGAATAGCCGGGATAGAAAGTGATGATCAACGATGGATTCAGCTCTTCGATTAAATCAGTCACTAGTTTGACCATTTTTTCATCATCTTCAAATTCCACTGTTTTATCGCGAAGCCCCATCATTCGCAAATCTTGAATGCCGATCACTTCAGCTGCTTTCTCAAGTTCCTTTTTACGGATTTTTGGCAATGTCTCTCGAGTAGCAAATGGCGGATTGCCTAAATTTCTTCCCATTTCGCCCAATGTGAGACACGCATAGGTAATAGGAACATTGTTTTTCGCATAAATAGCAAGTGTTCCTGAAACACCTAGTGCTTCATCATCCGGATGGGGAAAAATGACTAGCACATGACGCTCTTTTTCAATTTTGTTCATATTCTAAAATCTCTCCTTTCTTTAGTCGAATGGTGTTAGGCTGATTTCCAAAGCAGCCGCTAATTTACCGTCATGGTCATGCCCCGAAAGCAGCAGACGGCCTTGGTCGTCCAATTCAAAGTGTGTGAGGCCTTCTACGTAAACCCATCCCAGTTCTAATTTCAAACCGATCCGATATGGACCTGTTCCGACGATTTTGCCATATTCATAGTTTATTTTTGCATTCCGGATAAAACAACCTGCCGAAAAAAAACCTTCGTTAAAATGGGAAGCATAAGCGCCGTTGGTCGTTTCCACATGGATATACACATCTTTGCCGGCAAATTGATTGATAGACTCTTGGACCTTGTCAGCGAGAATCGTCTCCATTTCCTTCACCTCTTTACGAAATATATAGATTCATTGTACTAAAAAATAGATAGAATTGCGAAGATGGTGGGACAATGAAAGACTGCCCACAAAAAGTGCGATAGTACTGCTTGGACCCGTCTCCCATCTGAAATTTTTTTCTTTCACTCTAGCTATTGATTCCTATCTTTTTCAAGCAATGCCTCCTATATGTGAAGCAGAGACTTCGGCAACTTGGCGCAAAGACAAATGTTTTAGCTTGTTTGGATTTACACAAGTTCTGACCATTTCCATATTGTTCGTTATACTTTCGGTAGAAATGCAATGCCGCCATATAAAAGAAAATGCTCTTGACGGTTTGAACGAGAACAGGAGAATACAGTTTTTTCTGTCAAAAGGTTTGTTCGTTGTTTAACGATGTAGTAAAATCAAGGAAAAAGAACTTCGAGGTGTTCAAGAAACTTTTGAACGGTTGGAAGGCAAGGATTATGGGCTTTTGAAATCAAAATTTCACTTTGGGAAGAAACCATATTTTTTGTCAAAGAGTGTTAAGCACGGACGGAACGAATTCGAATCTGTATTTCACTTCGTGAATCGATAAACATGAAGAGCTGGATAAAGGAGAACGAGATAAGTGGAAGCAACCGTGTTTTTGTTGGCTGGCGGTAAATCAACTAGAATGGGGATGAATAAAGCACTATTAGAAGTGGATGGAAAAACGATGCTGGAGCGGCTAAAAGATGAGTTTCAGCCGCTGACTCCCAAAATCGTTCTGCTGACGGGCAGTCACTCTTATCCTATTGATCTTCCTCAGCTGCCAGACGATGCCCCTTTTCAAGGATGCGGGCCGCTTGCAGGAATTTATACTGGCCTTCTACATACAGATACGGAGATAAACTTGTTTGTTGCTTGTGATATGCCGTTTGTTTCCAGACGTATTGGGAAATGGATGATGGAGGAACTGGCAAAGACCAATCAAGATGCAATCATTCCTATGACCGATGGGATTCTTCATCCTTTATTTGCTGTTTATAAAACATCAGCGAAAGAAGCGGCCAAAATCCAGCTTCAGCGCAAGCAATATCGTTTGAAAGAATTCCTCGGCTTGTTGGATAAGAAAATCGTGGCGGAACACGATGTTCCCGATGCTTTAAAAGCAGAATATGCGAATGCTTTTTGGAATATGAATGATCCCGCATCGTTCAAAGTGGTGAAAACGAAAATAAAAGGAATGAAAAGAAACGATGTTTAAGATTACAAAACAGCCGATCAAAATGGAAGAGGTAGTTCAGCAAGTCATCCGTCCTGAAGCGGGTGCGGTTGTGACGTTTTTAGGAACGGTAAGAGAATTGACGAATGGAAAAAAGACGCTTTATTTGCAATATGAAGCCTATGAATCCATGGCGGAAAAGAAATTGAGACAAATTGGAGAGGAAGTTAAAAAAAGATGGCCGGGGGCTAAAACGGCGATCGTGCATCGAATCGGCCGGCTGGACATTTCTGATATTGCGGTAGCGATTGCTGTTTCCACTCCTCATCGGAAGGACGCCTATGAAGCAAACCGCTATGCTATTGAAAGAATAAAAGAAATGGTGCCCATTTGGAAAAAAGAGCATTGGGAAGACGGAGAAGAGTGGATTGGAAATCAGCAAGGCACCATTGCTTATTCCGATGGGAAACCACCGCAGGAATCATAATGTCCCTGGCAAAATGAATGAAGTAGACGTGTAAGCAATGCGGGTGCGAAGGAAGAAATGGAGGATGCAGAATGATTCGTATTTTATTTTTTGCTCATCTTCGTGAAGAAACGGGGCAAGCCCAAGTGGAAATAGAAGGATCTGGAAAAACGATCAAACAAATAAAAAAAGAAGTGGAAGAACAATTTCATGCCAGCTGGCTCCATTCAGCTATGACAGCTGTCAATGAAGAATTCGTTCCGGAAGACTACAGAGTAAAAGAAGGCGATGTCGTTGCCTTTATTCCGCCCGTTAGTGGAGGATAACCACGGCACAAGATATTTTCAAACAGAAAGAAGGTGCGGCAATGGAACGGTATTCCCGGCAAATGCTGTTTGAACCAATTGGGAGAGAAGGGCAGAAAAAGCTGGCCCAAAAACATGTCCTAGTCGTGGGGACTGGGGCGTTAGGTTCTGGAACAGCCGAAATGTTGGCTAGAGCGGGAGTTGGCAGATTGACAGTCGTTGATCGCGATTATGTGGAAGAAAGCAACTTGCAACGACAGCATTTATATAGCGAGGAAGATGCTCGCATGCGCTGGCCAAAAGCGGCCGCAGCAGAAAAAAGACTTGGAGATATTAATGGCCTCATTGATGTGTGTTCTATTGTCGGCGAGGCAGATGCTGCATTACTGGAAGAATTGGCACAGGAAGTCGATCTCATATTGGACGGTACAGATAACTTTGAAACTCGTTTTTTAATCAATGACATTTCCCAAAAATATCGGATTCCGTGGATTTTTGGAGCTTGCGTGGGAAGTTTTGGAATGACTTATACGATCGTTCCCGGAAAAACCCCTTGTCTTCAATGCTTGTTAAAGCAAATGCCGATGCAAGGACTGACTTGCGACACAGTGGGAGTGATCGGACCGGCTGTTCAAATGGTAGCTGCTTATCAGGCAGCGGAAGCGTTGAAGATTTTAACTGATCATCAAGAAGCTTTACGTCCATCTTTTGTGAGCTTTGATCTTTGGAAAAATGATCATCTGGAAATAAAAGCTCATGCATTAAAGGATGACAGCTGCTTATCTTGCGGGGAAAAGCCTGTCTATCCTTTCTTGTCACGAGATGCACGCACAAAAACAACCGTTCTTTGCGGAAGGGATACAGTGCAGGTCAGACCAGCGAAAAAACGAGAAATGGAACTATCTGCACTCGCTCTCCAATGGAGAAGAGCAGGCTGGAATGTAGAAGGAAACCCTTATTTATTATCCATTGAAAAAGATGATCTTCGCATTGTTTTATTTCAAGATGGCAGGGCTTTGATTCACGGAACGAAAGATGAAACGATGGCAAAAAAAATCTATCAAACTCTGTTAGGATAGATATTTCTGGCAATAAATAAATGGCGGCCGGTTTTTCAACACATGGCCGCTTTTTTATTTTCTGTATATGGCTTGGTTTCTTTATGATCACAAGGCAGGAGAAAAATTTTTGGATGCTTTTGTTTTTGCTTGCTTCGCTTCCCGTTTGTGTATACAAGCCCGTTGCTTGCAAAAATAATACAATCATTCCTTACTCGCTGGAAGTGGCGCATTTCGACAAAAATTGATAAGGTATAGTTGAATCAAAAGGCACAAACATTTCATTGAAAAGGCAAAGGTGGGAAAGAATGAAAAAGAAAATTCTATCCAATGATTGGGCTCCGTTATTGGAGGGAGAATTTGAAAAAGAATATTATCAACGCTTGAGGGAATTCCTAAAAAAGGAGTATAAAACAAAGATTGTCTATCCAGATATGTATGATATTTTCAATGCCCTTCATTATACTCCCTATGAGAACGTAAAAGTAGTGCTTTTAGGGCAAGATCCTTATCATGGTCCCAATCAGGCTCACGGTCTAAGTTTTTCAGTTAAGCCACACGTCCCGATCCCTCCTTCTTTAAAAAATATTTTTCAAGAATTGCATGATGATCTAGGATGCTATATTCCTAATAATGGCTGTTTGATCCCTTGGGCGCGCCAAGGTGTTTTGCTGTTAAATACTGTTTTAACCGTTCGCCAAGGAGAAGCCCATTCTCACCGCGGAAAAGGATGGGAGCAATTTACGGACCGAGTGATTTCACTCATCAATCATCGAAAAAAACCAGCTGTATTTATTTTATGGGGGCGGCCAGCTCAAAGCAAATTGCCATTGATCGATGAGGCGAAGCATTTTATCATCCGCTCGCCGCATCCTAGCCCGTTGTCAGCAAACCAAGGATTTTTTGGCAGCCGTCCGTTTTCAAAAGCTAATCGCTTTTTGCGGGAAATAGGCGAGACAGAAATTGACTGGCAAATTCCCAATCTTTCATAAACAATCTTTAATTCTTTTAACAAATAACAACAAATAACAACAAAAGTCGAAATGTTTCACGTGAAACATTTCGACAAAATGCGTGAAGGGTCTTTTATCACCCATCGATTCTACGTGTTTCCGGCTTCTGTTGGAAGCATTGGATATAGAAAGAAGTTTATTTCAGCAGGTTTTTCATTTGCTGAGGGAGGAGAAAACAGCTTTGGAAAATTTCGGCGTTAAAATATTGGGTATCAAGGTTGGAAACTTGTTTGCTGTTTGTGACGATCGGATAGACTTTTGATCCTAATGTGAAGCTCCACATTCCTCCTGGGTATGTTGGTACAACAGCTTTATATACACCGGCATAAGGAAATAAATTTTGAATGCGATCAAACGTTTGTTTAAGAACATCCTGATGGAACAAAGGAGATTGGCTTTGGCAAACCATAATGCCGTCCTTTTTTAAGACTTTTTCTACGCTTGCGTAAAAATCATGCGTAAATAAGGCTTCTGCAGGTCCAACAGGATCGGAGGAGTCAATGATGACCACATCGTATTCTTCTTTGCGATTTTTCACAAATTGAATCCCATCTTCAAAAATAAAATGAACGCGAGGATCGGATAAGTTTCCAGAAACAGCCGGTAAATACTGTTTGCAAGCTTTTACCACCAGTTCGTCAATTTCCACCATATCAATTTGTTCAATATCGGGATGTTTGGCTGCCTCTCTTGCTGCGCCGCAGTCGCCGCCTCCGATAATGAGCACTTTTTTAGGATGGGGATGAAGCAGAATAGGAACATGGGTAATCATTTCATTATAAATGTGTCCATCCAAGGAAGTCGTTTGTACAACCCCGTCTAAAACCAGCATTCTTCCGAAATCATACGAATCTACAATCATGACATGCTGATAGGGAGATTGTTCTGAAAAAAGGATCTCTTTAAGTTTATAGCTGATTTTTAGTGTATTTCGGTCATCTTCTGTCAGCCATAGGCTGCCATTCACTTCTTGAATCCATTCAAGATTAGTGTTCATCATGATCGTCTCCTTTCTTTTTGATTCCCATAAAAATGTAAAAATTAGGCCTGTTTTGATAGAATAGATCTATACGACCCATATTGTAGCAAAACAAAGCATACTGTGAAAATACTCGTTTTTGGGGCTTTTTTAATAGATTTTGGGAAGTGATCCACGGTTAAAAGCTGAATTTTTTTCGCTTGAATTACTTGTTTCAGAACGATCATAATGGAATTATCATGTCCCGTTTATTTTGGAAGCATACTGAAAAAGGCAAAGAGAAGACGTTTCATCCAATGAAATAGGAAGTGATGAAAAATGGGCATGGGGAGGTGGAGACTTTGCAGATCAGCCATCATCAACTTTTAAAGAAGATCGAAGAGGAGACGAAAAAGGCGCGCCAAGAAGAAAATAGCGAGGCATTATATCAGCATCTTTATACAATTAAAACGCTGTGTGAAGTGATGCTCGATTCCCGCTTGAAGCCTGCTGCTTTTATGGTAGAGGACAGCCCCCCTGTTGGCTCTTCTGAAGGAAGCGCTTTGCCTTTACGAGGAAACAAACTGGAAACGGACGATGGAGCAAACGGAGATTCCATTTTTGATTTTTAATGAATTTTTTGCTGGCAGACCGGTTATGAAAACACTAAAATGATTTTTAAGTAGATGTATGCTTGATAAGCGGCAGCAAATTCTAATAATGAAGGGAGAAGGGATAGGATGAAAATTTTTATCATATTAGGGGCCATTAATGCATTGCTGGCTGTGGCGCTAGGGGCGTTTGGCGCACATGGCTTGGAAGGAAAATTGGAGCAAAAGTATATGGACATTTGGAAGACTGGCGTTCAATATCAAATGTTTCACGCACTTGGACTATTGATTGTCGCCATTTTAGCGGGAAAATTTCCGGATAGTTCGCTTGTTTCCTGGTCGGGATGGCTTTTGTTTATTGGAATTGTGCTCTTTTCGGGAAGCTTGTACGTACTCAGTTTGACAAAAATTCATATTTTGGGGGCGATTACTCCTATAGGCGGGATATCATTTATAATAGGCTGGTTTTTGCTTGTTTTGGCAGCGGCTAAATGGATGTAAAAAGGATTGGAATACTAGCAGAATCAAGTCCTCTGTTCAATAGAAGGAAGAGGAACCCCATCCACTTTTGAAGGGGCCTCTTCCTTTTTTGAATGTTTCCGTCTTTTTGGTTGCAAAAGCAAGTGGATAGAAAGAATGCCTTGGAAGTGTTGAGGGGGTGGAACAGTCGTACTTGAACGCACTGCCAAAAAACAGCATGTTTATCATGGCTGGAACGTTCCTGGTCCGCCTCCACTTGCAAACGGATATTCATACTCAATGGGTTCTTCAAATGTAATATAGTCAACGTACACTATAGGAAGCAAATAGCGTGTGCCTGTTTGCGGGTCGCTTATAATAAGATGATCGCGGCCGGCTGCTTCGATAATTCCTTTAAAGATTTTTGCATTCCATTCTCGGTTATTTTCAAATGTCATATATACGGTGACGACTTTCCCTTTATTTAGTCTCAAAATATTTTCAATATACGATTGTTCTAGGGGCAGCATTCCTGGTATATTTTGGGAGATGCTAGTTTGCTGGCTTGAGGTCGTACCGCCCATCTGCTGTTGCTGGTTCGCTCCAGGGTAAAAGGGCATATGAGGATAAGGGCTCGGCTGGACCATTTGAGCCGGATATCCCTGCGGATAAGTATAATACATTGGTTGGGTACCACTCGTTTGTTGCCTCATTCGAGATCCTCCTTATTCTAATATTCATACACCTTGGCAAAAGGCTTGATAGAAAGCAAAAGGAATAGACCTGCCTAGATCTGAAACTACTAATGAAACAACCGCTTTCGTTGACGGGGAGAAATGGTTTTTTAAACAATTTTCTATTTCTGCTCTTCTGAAATGTCTTCGGAGGTTGAAGTATGGCGCCACCAATGGATCTTACCACTTGAAAATAAGAAAGATAATGCCTTTCGTGATTCCTCTATGATTGCCATCGGCTTTACCCTTCCTATAAAACAGACAATAGCGCCATCTTCATGACAGGCAGTTCTTCTATGTTTCACCTCACTTTGTGAAGAGCGTTTTTTAATGAAATAGCCCATTTTCATACTTATGCAAGCAGCCTCAAAAAATGAACAGCTTTCTTAACGAATTGTACAAATTTTGCGACAAAGTTTTTTAGGGGGGAAAGAATACAGGTTTTCATAAACGGAGAGAAAGAAAAAGGTCCTTAAAAGTTTGGCTCTTAAGGACCTATCTCGATTTATTCATTGATATGGAAAAATTGAGGGAGTTTTTCTTTTTCCAACAGCGGTCCGACGAAGAAAGAACCGAATTCGCCGTAGCGGGCGCTTACTTCATCAAAACGCATTTCATAGACCAATTTTTTAAATTGGAGAACATCGTCGGCAAATAAGGTAACTCCCCATTCGTAATCGTCAAAACCGACAGAACCGGAAATAATTTGTTTGACTTTGCCGGCATATTTACGTCCGATTAATCCGTGGCTTCTCATCAGTTCACGGCGTTCTTCCATTGGAAGCATATACCAGTTGTCGTTTCCTTGCCGGCGTTTATCCATTGGATAAAAGCAAACGTATTTCGATTTTGGCAGAATAGGATAAAGCCGAGAACGCACATATGGATTTTCATATGGATCTTCATCGGAATCAGAAGGCAAGTAGTTGCTTAGTTCTACGACAGATACATATGAGTAGCTCGGGCTCGTAAACTCCGCGATTGTTAGTTTGTTAAATTCATTTTCCAGCTCGTTCAATTCTTCCATTGTTGGGCGCAATGTCATAAGCATTATATCGGCTTTTTGCCCCACGATGGAGTAGAGCACATGGCTGCCTTTTTGTTCTGCTTGTGTTTTTTCTAATTTTTCTAAGAAACGGTTCAGTTCAGCCAGAGCTAATTGACGTTCTTCACTGGAAAGAGTTTTCCACAGGGCCCAATCGATGGTTCGAAAATCATGAAGGACGTACCAGCCGTCCAGTGTTTGCGCAGCTTCACTCAACGATATCAACTCCTATTCAAAATGCTTCAACTTTCTCTTTTTTTAATATATCATAGTTTGTCCCTAGTCATCTGAAAAGAAACCTGTGCAGTTGTGGCTAATTTTTGAAGCTTCATTTAGAAAGAGGGATTACAATGAGAGAAACCGACAATTTGCTAGAAGTAGACCTTTATTTTAGGATACAGACGAACAATCGTTTTCTATTCTTTTCATCCGTGAAATAGCGGTGATATAATAGGATCACTAGATGATGACTGAAGGAGAATTTTTTGATGAGTAATGCTTTGGCTCTATTACAACAGAAAGCGTGGAGGATTATCGACCAATCGAGTTTAGGGCCGATGTTTGACGCTTTGCAATCGTTTGCGGTGGATGATACGCTTTGCACTTCCGTTGGGGCAGGTATTTCCCATGCAACCGCAAGATCGTGGGTTCACCATCAGACGGTCGTTCTTGGTACCCAAGATACAAAACTTCCTTTTCTTCAGGACGGCTTAAAAGTCTTAGAAAATGCGGGCTACCGTTATATTGTCCGAAACTCAGGCGGACTGGCGGTCGTGCTTGATGAAGGAGTTTTAAATCTTTCGTTGATATTTCCGGATACGGAAAAAGGCATCGATATTCATAGAGGGTATGATGCCGTGTGGAAGCTGATTCAATTAATGTTTCACGATTATCCTGAAGAAATCGAAGCGAGAGAAATTGTCGGTTCCTATTGCCCTGGAAATTATGATTTGAGCATTCGTGGAAAAAAGTTTGCCGGGATATCGCAAAGACGAATAAAAAATGGCGTTGCTGTCCAAATTTATATAGGCGTTACCGGAAGCGGGGCAAAACGAGCGGAACTGATTCAACAATTTTACCAAGCTGGAAAAAAAGACGCTGTGACGAAATGGGAGTACCCCGACATTCGGCCGGAAGTAATGGCTTCGCTCGCTGAGTTGATCGACCCAGCTTTATCGATGACGAAAGTGATGACCCGGTTTT
>JADBKC010000039.1 GCA_014896555.1 Caryophanales bacterium
TTCTTCTTCTGTTTCTCCTACCAAATATGGAAAGCTTCCTTTTTCTTTCGCTAATTCAATTGATGCTCTATAAGCCGTCGTCGCAATCGTTTCAAATACTTGGTCAACTAGCTTGTTTCCTTCTTCCGATCCATATTCTTTCTCACAGTAAATCAGCAAATCTGCAAGGCCCATAACCCCTAAACCGATACGACGTTCGCCAAGGGCTTGTTTCCTGTTTTCCTCCAGGAAGTACGGGGTAGCGTCGATGACATTGTCCTGCATGCGGACGCCTACTTCCACCGTCTTTTTTAATTTTTCAAAATCAACCGTCTTGTTTTCTTTATCCACCATTTCGGCAAGGGGGACAGCTGCCAAATTGCACACTGAGTACGGCGCTAGCGGCTGTTCACCGCACGGATTGGTTGCCACGATTTTTTGGCCGTAGCTTACCGCATTCGTCATTTCATTGGCATTGTCAATAAAGAAAATGCCTGGCTCTGCAGAGTATGTAGCGCAAATATTGATTAAATCCCATAATTCACGTGCACGGATTTTGCGGTATGTTCTCACTTTGTGGCCCATTTTTTCCCATTCGCGCACATCTCCCACTTTGTGCCATTCGTTATTATAAATTTCCATTTCTTTTTCATCATACGATTCCACTGCGGGGAAGCGCAGTTCATATTCTTCATCTTTTTCGACTGCTTCCATAAATTCCTTCGTTAAGCAGACCGAAATGTTCGCTCCCGTTAAAAAATCCGGATTATGGACGGAATACGTTCCACCTGTACGTAGCTTTTCTTCGGCTTCTTGAATAATTTTTTCACCAAAGCCGCCTTGTCCCGGAATGTTTTTATAATTGAGAATCCCTTGATACATCGCTTTTTCCAGTTCCGTAAGCGGAGTAAATTTCAGTTTGTCGCTTGCAGCCTTTTTAATTTGTTCGTCGTTTGTATTTTCGATTAAGAAACGCAAGATACGCGGATTCTGCATTTTGGATATAATAAATTCCACAATATCAGGGTGCCAGTCTGCCAGCATAATCATCTGTGCTCCGCGTCTTGAGCCGCCTTGTTCTACTAAATGGGTTAATTTGGCAATATCGTCAAGCCAAGATACGGATCCTGATGATTTTCCGTTCACGCCTCTTGCCAATGCATGACGAGGGCGAAGTGTTGAACCGTTCGTTCCGACCCCACCGCCTCGCGACATAATTTCCATAACTTGTTTGCGATGTTCGGAGATTCCTTCCCGGGAGTCCTTTACAAACGGCATCACATAACAGTTAAAATAAGTAACATCCTTCCCAGAACCAGCTCCGTACAGCACACGTCCAGCTGGAACAAAATTCAAACTGACGAGCTCGCGATAAAATTTTCCAAACCATTCTTTTCTTTTTTCTACCGTCTTTTCAACGGAGGCGAGGCCTGTTGCGTTTCTCTTTGCGATTTGTTCATAGTAGACTTCCAGAGGTTTTTCAATGACATTGAGCGGTCGACGGACAATACCTGTTTCCAACTCTTTTGGATCATCAATGGCACTGCGGTATTCCTCTTCAATCCACACATCTGCCTTTTTGGCTTCCCAATCAATCTCGACGATATATCCTAAACCCCGTGCTGGAAATTTTGGATCCTCTTTCACCGTTAAAACGACAAAATCCCCTTCCGCCAAAGTCATTTTCTCTGTATCTTTGAACGAATATCGGTCGATCATGACCAGCCGGGATACCCCTTTAAAGGTAATCTTCATGTCATCCGTAATGGGATGAACTTGGGGAAAAAGCTGTATATCCTTGTTTAACCGTTCCTTATTAATCGTCATGTTTTTATTCAACGCAACAGACATATCGACAACTCCTTTTCTAGCTTTGAACGTTTCTTGATTTGGACAAAACCAACCCATATATGATATTTAAAAATGAAAACCACACAATATATTGTGCTATTATTCTTATCATCATTACTATATATTGATTTATATTCTCTTTTTTGTCAAGCGTAAAAAAAGAGGATTTCGTTGGGAGAATAGAGATATTTAGGGGAAAACGACCATAATGGCCGAAAAATGATCATTTCTCAAACTTGCTGAATACAGGATTACATGTATTGCTTGAATATTTTACTATTTTTCTCTAAAACAAAGAGAAAGCATAGAAATGAAAAGAGAAAAAGCGGATGCGGTCTCCGCTTTTTCCTTAATATCTAACGTCTAAAATTCCATTCATCCGATTCGTATTTCTCTATAGCTAATTTTTCCACAAATATCTTTTCCCGTTCGGTTAGCTCATACGGTTCCAATTGGATATTTAAGCCATCTTCAAATCCTTTTTTAAAAGCTTCCTTTGCCATTTCAATAGTAATGGGTTTTGAGCTGATTTCATTAATGGCCACCGCTTTGTTTTTGAATAATTTCATCATCCGTTCTTTTACTCTTTCGCTCGGATAGCGAAACAAACTGAAAAGTTTTTCCTCATCCAAGTCAAGCAAAATGGAACCGTGCTGCAGAATGACTCCTTTTTGCCTTGTTTGAGCACTTCCTGCCACTTTCCGTCCTTCCACTACTAGTTCATACCAGCTTGGAGCATCAAAACAAACAGAAGAGCGCGGATCCTTTAACTTGTTTTTTTCTTCTTCCGTATGGGGGATGGCAAAATAGGCGTCTAAACCAAGATATTGGAACCCTTTTAGAATCCCTTTGGAAATCACCCTGTAAGCTTCCGTTACAGTTTTCGGCATGCGCGGATGCTCCTCCGTTACAATGACACTGTATGTAAGTTCATGTTCATGTAAAACGCCTCTTCCGCCTGTGGGGCGGCGCACAAATCCTAAGCCGTGTTTTTTCACAGCTTCCAGATCGATTTCTTTTTCCGCTTTTTGAAAATAACCGATCGATAATGTTGGCGGATCCCAGCCGTAAAAGCGGATCACAGGAGGAATCTCTCCTTTGCTGTGCCAATCCAGAAGAGCTTCATCAAGGGCCATATTGAAAGAAGGCGAACATTTACCGGAATCAATAAATTTCCACACTTCTTTTTTGTCCATTCCATTCACCCTCTTTAACCTGAAAATTTCCTTCTCTAGTCTATCAAAGGATTCGTGAAAACACAAAGAAAGAATTCTGCCAGCAAAAAAACATAGAAAAGATTTTGATTAAAAGAACGGGGATGACTATAATAATGAATAGGGCATCTTAAGGGAAAGGAGATACAAACTTGCTGTATACGCTAGCCACGATTATCGTAGTTGTTCTTATTTATTTTCTCTTCGTGTATTTTACACAAAAAAGAGTGGTCAAAACATTAAAAGAAGATGAATTTAAAGCCGGCTACAGAAAAGCGCAACTGATCGACGTCAGGGAGCCGAATGAATTTGAAGCCGGTCACATCCTGGGAGCCCGCAACATTCCTTTCACACAAATCAAAATGAGAATGAAGGAAATCCGTCCGGACAAACCGGTGTATCTTTATTGTCAAAGCGGTTTAAGAAGCGGACGAGCTGCACAATATTTATACCGGAACGGCTACCGTCAACTTTATCAGTTAGAAGGCGGCTTCAAAAAATGGACGGGGAAAATTAAAACCGGAAAATAATGAAGTCTCCTCGTTTTCAAACCAACATCATGAAAAGAGACTGTCTGGAAAAAGGAAGTTCAAAGCATATTAGCTGAACGTTCCTTTTTCTTTGAACCAGTCTCTTTTTTGGCCTTTTCTGCAAAATAATGGACTTATTTTGTGTTCAACCAATTGGCCTCTTCTGAAAATTGTTCATTTTCTGCCTGTTCGCCCCTTGTAGGCCGTCTTCAAGATATCGGTTTTGTATTATGAAAATGATGCGAAAATCCTTTCCATTCATCAAAGTAGTGCAGCTATGATCGTTTGAATCGCAAAATCGGCTTTCGGGCAGCGGCCGTTTCGTCTAACCGGCGGATCACAGTGGTATGAGGAGCTTCTTGGACGATTTCCGGCTGTTCTTCCGCTTCTTTCGCAATTTGAATCATCGCTTCAATAAAAGAATCCAGTGTTTCCTTTGATTCCGTTTCCGTCGGTTCGATCATCAGACATTCTTCCACATTAAGCGGAAAATAAATAGTTGGCGGATGGAATCCAAAATCCAGCAGCCGTTTCGCAATGTCCAATGTCCGAACGCCTAATTTCTTTTGGCGTTTTCCGCTTAGCACAAACTCATGTTTACAATGCCGGTCATATGGCAGTTCGTAATATGGAGCCAGCTTCCTCATCATATAGTTGGCATTGATGACAGCGTTTTCGCTGACTGCTTTTAAACCGTCCGGTCCCATGGAACGAATATACGTATAAGCGCGAACCAGAATACCGAAATTGCCAAAATACGGTTTTACTCTGCCGATAGAATGCGGACGTTCTTCATCCCAAACATAGCTCCCATCTTTTTTCGTTAAAACGGGCTTTGGCAAATAAGGAATGAATTCCTTCTTTACTCCGACAGGTCCAGAACCAGGGCCGCCTCCTCCATGCGGTCCTGTAAAAGTTTTGTGAAGATTCAAATGGACCACGTCAAAGCCCATGTCTCCTGGGCGCGCTTTTGAAAGAACGGCGTTTAAATTAGCGCCGTCATAATAAAGCTTTCCTCCGACTTGATGGATAATTTCAGCGATTTCAAGAATATTCTCCTCAAAGAGCCCTAACGTATTCGGATTCGTCAGCATTAAGGCCGCTGTATCTTCCCCCGCTACTCTCCGTAGATCTTCCAAATCGACAAGACCTTGTTCGTTCGATTTAACCGTAATGGTATCAAATCCGGCAATGGTTGCCGATGCGGGATTCGTACCGTGAGCGGAATCGGGGATGATCACTTTCGTCCGTTTATAATCACTTTGCGCTTCATGATAGGCGCGAATCATCATAAGACCTGTCCACTCACCGTGTGCTCCGGCAGCCGGCTGCAAAGTCACTTCATCCATACCTGTTATTTCTTTTAAATGTTCCTGAAGATCGTACATCAACTCCAGTGAACCTTGAACGGTTTCTTCGTCCTGCAGCGGATGAATATGACGAAAGCCTTCTAAACGGGCGACATCTTCATTTATTTTGGGATTATATTTCATCGTACAGGAACCGAGCGGATAAAACCCGGAATCAACACCGTGGTTTCGTTTGGAAAGAGACGTGTAGTGACGCATAATATCCAACTCAGATACTTCCGGCAAATCCGGCTCATTTTGCCTTATATATTCTGTTGGAAGAATATCCGCCATTTCAACCTTAGGGACATCCAGCTCCGGCAAGCTGTATCCGATGCGGCCAGACTTGGAAATTTCAAAAATAAGAGGCTGATCCGTTTTGTTCATCGTATTCCCCCCAATTCTTTGACCAATAAATCAATTTCTTTTTTCGTACGTAGTTCCGTTACCGCAATCAGCATATGGTTTTGAAGCTTTAGGTCCATTTTTCCTAAATCGTACCCGCCGATGATCTTTTTTTGAAAAAGCTGCTTATTTACGTCCTTCACCGGTCGATTTAAACGAATGACAAATTCGTTGAAAGATGGTCCGTCAAAAACAATAGCAGCGCCGTTTTTCTGCAGCTGTTTTTTCGCATAATAGGCTTTTTGCACGTTTTGTTCTGCCATTTCTCTTAGTCCTTTTTTGCCAAGGGTCGTCATCGCTACGCTAGCTGCTAAAGCGTTTAAAGCTTGGTTGGAACAAATATTGGATGTCGCTTTATCGCGGCGGATATGCTGTTCCCGTGCTTGGAGAGTCAATACAAATCCTCTTTTGCCATCTTCATCTACCGTTTGCCCCACTAGTCTTCCGGGGATTTTCCGCATTAATTTTTCCGTGACGGCAAAATAGCCGCAATGCGGTCCTCCATACGCAGCAGGAATTCCGAAAGGCTGGCAGTCGCCGACCACAATGTCTGCCCCAAATTTTCCAGGCGGCTCTAAAACCCCAAGAGCAAGCGGATTGGCGGAAACAACAAACATCGCCTTTTCGGCATGAGCAATCTCCTCTATTTCGATTAACGGTTCGACTCTTCCAAAAAAATTCGGATACTGAACAATGACCGCAGCCGTATTCGAATCGATTTGATTGGCTAATTCTTGTACGCCCGTCGTACCTTCTGGCGCCGCAATTTCCACCACTTCAAGCCGTCGCCCTTTCGCGTACGTTTTCAAAACTTCTTTTGACTCCGGATGAACGGCGGAAGAAATCAGCACTTTTTTTCGTTTCGTTTGTAGAGCGGAAAGCAACGCCGCCTCGGCAAGAGCCGTCGCCCCGTCATACATCGAAGAGTTGGCCACATCCATTCCTGTTAATTCACAGATCATGGTTTGAAACTCGAAAATAGCCTGCAATTCCCCTTGAGAAACTTCTGGCTGATAAGGTGTATAGGCGGTATAAAATTCAGAGCGGGAAAGAACATGATCCACAATCGCTGGAATGTAATGATCGTACACACCAGCCCCTAAAAAGGATACATACTCTTTTGTGTTCGCATTTTTATTGGCGAGCTGGGTCAATTCTTTTTTCAAGGCAGATTCTGAAGTCGCTTTTTTAATATTGTACTCACCTTGGAACCGCACTTTTTCCGGTATATCACGAAAAAGTTCGTCTACTGACTCCACGCCAATGGCTTCCAGCATTTCTTGTTGATCCGTATCTGTCATAGGCAAATAACGATGCTTCATTCCATTCTCCTCCAATTCCCTAATTCGACCGCTTATAAAAAGGTATTTCGACTACCTTGGCCGCCAGCTTTTGTTGGCGAATTTCCACTTGAACCTCGCTGCCAATCTGGGCAAATTCACTATTGAGAAGAGCTAGCCCGATATTTTTCTTTAATGTCGGCGATTGGGTGCCGGTTGTGATCGATCCTATTAGCTGATCACCCGAAAAAACAGAATATCCATTTCGAGGAATCCCTCTATCGATCATTTCCAGACCGACTATTTTTCGTTGTGTCCCTCTTTCTTTTTGAATATTTAACACTTCTTTTCCGATAAACTCGCCTTTATCAAGTTTTACAACAAACCCGATGCCGGCCTCAATCGGAGTGATATCGGCTGAAAGCTCCTGGCCGTATAATGGCAAGCAAGCTTCAAATCGAAGCGTATCTCTTGCTCCTAATCCACAAGGAAGCACCTTTTCCTCTTTTCCGCCCTCTAAAAGACGCTTCCAAATATCAGGAGAGTCGCTGGAGCGGCAATAAATTTCAAACCCGTCTTCCCCTGTATATCCTGTCCGGGAAACAAGCACTTTTGAACCTTGGATATCCACATTCGTTTGAAACGTAAAAGCTTTCAGCTTGGAAAGATCCATATCGACTAATTTTTGCAAAACTTTTTCTGCGAGCGGTCCTTGAATTGACAGCTGCCCCCATTGCTCCGATACATCCTCGATCGTAACGGCTCCTTCCAGATGGCCCTTCAGCCATTGAAAATCACTTTCTGTATTTACGGCATTGACAACCAGCAAATATTCCTTTTCATCCAGCTTGTAAATCAAGAGATCATCCACTGTTCCGCCGTTCTCATAACACATGGCTGTATACATGGTCATGCCTGTCTTTAGACGGGAAACATCGTTCGTTACCATTTTTTGAAGAAACTTTTCGCTGTCATCCCCTTTTATGACAATTTCCCCCATATGGGACACGTCGAATAATCCGGCTCTTTCTCTTACTGCTCTATGTTCTTCCTTTATGCTTGTAAACTGCACCGGCATCTCCCATCCGCCAAAATCAATCGTTTTTGCCCCATATTCTTTGTACAGATGAAAAAGGGGCGTCCTTTTTAAACGTTCCATATCTTTTCCCCCTACTTTATTGGTCATGAAACAGAAAAAGACAGAGAACTCCCTTTACTTGAGTTCTCTGTCCTTCAACCTGAAAGTTTCCAAAAATGTTGTCTTCTTTGGTGGCTCCTAATGGAACACTCTCCAGAGGTGCGTCCAACAGGAGTTCTTTTGCCTGAGAGATTCGCATTTTTGCTTGCTCCTTCGGCGCTGCCTAAGCAGTCTCTCCCCCTGTTTTCATTCGCCGATATTTCATTGAAATTTGGGCATACTAGGAAAATCAAAACAAAAATTCTCCTGTATATACTTATTGAACTAGTTTTGAAATAAAAAAATTTCAAAACATTCTTTGCTTTTATCCTACCATTAAGGAGGCTTTTCCGGCAATCTTTTTTTGAAAGGAGATGACTTTTTTGGAATTAAAAATTCTTTTTGATGAACAATGGCCGCAAGAATTTGTATCCAAATGGGAACAAGATGGACCTTGGGGACATTGGGACTTATTTCAATTAGCCGTTGAAATGGAAAAAGATATGATTATTCCTGATTTTACAGGCTTGGTCGCTCCTAAATTTTTGCCTCATCTTACCCCTCTTCCCCATCAACTTGAAGCAGCGCGCCAAGTAATTGAAGAAATGAACGGAAAAGCTATATTGGCGGATGAAGTGGGGCTAGGGAAAACAATTGAGGCCGGTCTGGTTTTAAAAGAATACATGATACGAGGCCTTGCCAAAAAAGTGCTTATACTCGTTCCCGCTTCACTCGTATCGCAATGGACGCAAGAATTGAACACCAAATTTCTGATTCCGGCCGTTGCCCAAAAAAAAAGGTATGTATGGGAGCAGTGCGACGTCGTTGTGACCTCCATTGATACGGCCAAACGTGATCCGCATCGATCGATCATTTACGAGCAAAATTATGATTTCGTCATTATTGATGAAGCCCATAAACTTAAAAATCCGAAGACGAAAAACTATGAATTTGTGCAAAACTTAAAAAAGAAATTTTGCCTGCTGTTAACGGCAACTCCCATTCAAAATCGGATTGATGAACTCTTTCATCTCGTGTCTTTGCTGAAACCGGGACATTTAGGGAATGAAAGCGTGTTTTTCGAGCGCTTTAAAAAAGATAAACGTTCCGTACAGGACAGTGAACATTTGCGAGAATTGGTGAAAAAAGTGATGATCCGCAATAGAAGAAAAGATACAGGGGTAGAATGGACAAAACGAAAAGTCCAAACGATCTTGATTGATTTTTCTGACTCGGAACGAAGGCTGTACGATCAACTGTCCACCATAAAAGAAGAATACGACTACTTTGTGCAAAGCGCTATTTCCATATTGACACTTCAAAGAGAAGCTTGCAGCAGCAGAGAAGCGGTCTTTTTCACAATCAAAAACATGCTGGAGAAAAATGAAGGCCTCTCTCCTTATTTCGCAGAAAAAATGAATGAACTGCTGCAAGCCGTCAACGAAGTCCAGTCGAATGCCAAAGCAGAAAAAGCACTGGAACTCATACAAAACATCAATGACAAAGTCATTATTTTTACGGAATACAGAGCCACTCAAATGTATCTCCAGTGGTTTCTAAAACAACACGGTATCACTTCTGTTCCTTTCCGTGGGGGCTTCAAAAGGGGCAAAAAAGATTGGATGAAAGAATTATTTCAAAACCACGCTCAAGTATTGATCGCAACAGAAGCTGGCGGGGAAGGAATCAACTTGCAATTTTGCCATCATATTATTAATTTTGATTTGCCGTGGAATCCAATGCGTTTGGAACAGCGGATCGGCCGGGTTCATCGGTTGGGACAAACCGAAGATGTCCATATTTATAATTTTGCCATTAAAGGGACGGTCGAAGAGCATATTTTAAAATTGCTATATGAAAAAATTCGTTTATTTGAGCAAGTTGTCGGTGAGTTAGATGAAATATTGACGCATTTTGAAGTCGAAAATGTAGACGAATTATTCGCTGACATCTTCCTCCATTCCAAATCCGAAGGGGAAATGAAAATTAAAATGGACAATCTATCGGCTATGATACAATGGGCCCAAACGATGGAAATAGAGGGGTGAAAATATGAAAAACAAACAAATCCATCCATATCTTGAACGGTTTTTCACAGCGAATAAATGCGAAATATTAGAAAACAAAAAAGGATTTCTTCATGTACAACTAACGAACGAAATGGATAAAGAATTAATGAATCGGCCTTTTTATTGGCATTATATTGAAAAAACCGGTGGAACTCCCAATCCAATGAAATTGGCTCTCATTACGGATCAAAACGAAGCACCGGACGAAAAAGGAGAAATCATTCATTACGGTTCCCCCCGGCTGCATCAAATTTTTCAAAGTACAAAAAAATTAGCCGGATTTATTCGCTTATATGAACAATCTGAAGAGAAACCACACGGCCATATTCCCCTTCATCCATGGGTTTGCTTAAATGTAAAAATTTCTTATCAGGCAGACCGAAAAAAGGAGATTTTTGGATCGTATGGAATTAATTTAATTTATGGCCAAATAAAAGAACAGTTTTTCGATTATGTCAAAACATTGTCCATGACACCGAAAATCCCAGATTTTTCTTTCACTTTAACCCCCATGATCAGCCCGATGAGCGGGATCCATCGCATTAGAAGATATATTGAGCAAAAAATATCGACAGAGAGCCATGAATGGGCTGCCCGTGCTATTGAAAGATGGGAAGAGGATTTAGCGCTGCTCGATCATTTTTATGAAGAGGCAGACGAAAAACCGGATGCTTATCAGATTGAAAAAGAAGCGCTTCGCGAACAATACGAACCGCAAATTAAAATTGACGTTGTGAATGGAGGAATCTTTTATTTGATGCATCGCTGATGTGTTGTTTTTGATACATGAATGCAAAAAAAGCTGGTCCCCCTTATATGGAAACCAGCTTCAATCTTTCATTTTCTATTTCCTTTTAAATAAAGAAAGGAGTTCGTAAGGAATCTGCCCAAACCATCGATATAGAAACGGGGGACGATATTGCTTTTTCGTACGGCGCCGTTCCGTTCTTTTTGATGGAGGCTGGTTCAAGTAAGCAACGAAAGTTTTGACGAGATCCTTCACCAAATCATTCGCCGTCATTCAAAACACCTGCCTTTTCTCTTTTGGCTTCATTTTGCCCAATCCATCACCCATTTAAACGACGGATCATTTCATCAACTGTTTCTTCCACCGTTTTATCGGTGGTATCAACCGTTATTGTCGCGCTCTCCAGATAGAGTGGCAAGCGGTTTTTGTACAATGCCTCCACTTCCTCTTTTTTTCGGTGATAGATGAGCGGCCGGGTTCGATCGCCTTCCAGCCTCTCCCACAAAGAAGAAAAATCGCATTGAAGAAAAATGACGTCACCGTTTTTCTTCATGAATTCCCGGTTTTCTTTCGTTAAAATGATGCCGCCGCCTGTCGTGATAATACTGCTTTCCTTGGTTATTTCTTTCAGCAGTGCCGTTTCCAGTTTTCGAAATTTTTGTTCTCCATATAACTCAAATAATCGGGATATGCTTTGGCCGTATTTTCTTTCGATCATTTGGTCCGTATCGTAAACGGGCTTGTTTAGGCGGGCACTTAGTGCTTGACCGATGGTCGTTTTCCCCGCTCCCATAAACCCGATGAGAAACACTGGTTTCATCTTCATCTTCCCCTTTAATTCAACGCTTTCTCTATTTTTCCGTTATGTTTATTATATAGGAAGCTCGTTGTAAAACTAGTCCCATTTCTTTTGTTCGTAGTCAATTGCAAAATCACATATTTCGGATCCCCGTACGGCTTAGTCGTATATTCGACTTTTCCAGCAGAATAGTGATACTCCTTTTGGCCGCTCTCGATATTCGGGGCGTTTGCTAAAATTTTCTTTAAGGCCAGTGTTTCCATCACCTTTGTCTCATAATAATTGGCCAATTCCTTCGATGTTTGATAGCGGGACAAATAAATACCAGTGCCCCATACAATAACTGCCTGTATAATGATGAAAAACAGAAGAACATACGGATAAACGGCTCCTTTTTCATTCATCATTCTCCTCCCCTTTTTTTTACAGCGAGCGCCGATAGCGGGAAAAATCGCGCCTCTCTTCTGTCGCCATCTGTAAATTGAACGTCGAGTCTCAGACACCCTTCTTTCCAATAAAAACGAGCACTAGCCACATTTTGAAGCATCACTTCATGCCCCGTTTGATTCACTCGTCTTCGCAAAACCGTTTGATATTTTTCAATCATCACCGTTCCTTCTGCGTTTGAAAAGGTCAGTCGGGATTCATCCGGTTTCCATTGAGAAGAGGATTGCAATTCTCGACGCAATTGAATAAGGAAAAGATCCCATTCTTCTTTATTTCCTTGTTGAATCGTTCGGTCAAACTCATACAAAGATTGATAAAAAAGAGGAAACAGCGAGGCAACCCCTAAAAAGACAGTAAAAGCAAGTAATGTTTCAATCATGGTAAAACCGTTACTGTTCTTCCAGACACCTTTTCGTTTCGCTCGTTTGTACACAAGCAAATGGTTTCCTTTTTTCGTTTTCTCCCCAATAGAGCTGATAATCGGTATTCCCCTCCTTTCTTTGGGCATTCCCGTTTATTTGGACGAAATGTTCCTGCAACTCTTCGTACAAAAGTCTCATCCCTGTCCCTTCTTTCGATCCGTTTTCCAGCTTGATTGCCATGTGAAACATATGCGGAAACAACCAATCTGCCAATAATACGACGATTGCTAAAGATAATAAACTTTCTAACAGAGTAAAACCTTTTTCATTCTTAGATATCATACATTCTCCTTTTTTATTTTTTAATCCCATATCTTTTATTCATAAATTTTTACAGCGACTCTTCCTTCACATTCATTCTTCCTTTTCCAATATATAAGGTAAATGAATGATTTGATTGTCATATTTGATCGCAATGGTGCCAAACTGGTTTGTATTACCGTTAGAAAGGAATGTAATACTGTCCATCCCGCCTCTTAAAACTCAAATCCTTCCGGAATCTTCCGGGTAAACAATATTTCTTGCTGAGAGAGGGACGCAACGTACTCCTTTGAGGAATAAAAACGTAAAAATACAGATTTTTGATGAGATAATGCGTACATCTGGGCCCTTTCCATATCCGCTCGCAGCTGTGCAATAAACATTTGTTTATCTAATTGTTTCTGGATCTTGGGAAACGGTACAACCGTGATCAGCAACATGGCGGAAATCATCATCAAAACGACCAATGCTTCCAACAACGTATATCCGCGAGAATTCCACTTCAAACTAACTGCCTCTCTTTACGATTACTTCGCCATTTGAACCGAGATCTATTTTATCTCCATTTGGACAAGAAGTTTCTCCTTGCCGCAAATATCCTCCGCTTACTAAGTCATCCACAGAAGATGGCAATGATTGATGATCCATTCGATACGATTGAACTTGTCCTTCAACCATATGCTGAAACGCCTCACAGCCTTTGTTATGAATGCTGCTGCTTTGCTTGACCACATTTGGAATCGTGATAAACAGTAGGATGGAAATGATCAGTAAAACGATCATCATTTCAATTAGAGTAAATCCATCTTGTTTTTTGAACATTGTTTCTCCTCCTTGCTTTTATATAGATTCAATCATTTGAAAAACGGGAAGCATCACGGAAAGATAAATCGAAATGACAGATAAACCAACAATAATAAAAATAGCAGGCTGTAAAATGGCTAAAGATTTCCGGATTTTTTTCTCCAATTGTTGTTCGCAAAAATGGCTGAAATACTTTAATTCTTGCTCTAAATGTCCACATTTTTCCCCGTGGCGGATCATGGCTGCTAGATGAGGTTCAAAGAAAGGAAGGCCTTCCACCACGTCCGCAAAGGAGCTGCCTTGCTTCAGTTCTTGATTAATTTCATCGGCAATATAGGCAAAAAACGGATAAACTGTCTGTTTATGAAATATTTGGAGAATTTCATTAACGGCAAAACCAGTGGAAAGCAATTGGGAAAATTCTTTGGAAAACATTTGAGTGAAATAAAGGGTAAAAAAATCGCGGAGGAATGGGAGTTTTAACAAAAGTTTGCCTTTTTTCCCAGGAGATTGCTTAGAATAATAAGCAAGAAAAAGAAAAACCGCAGTCATTCCAAAAATGGTCATAAAAAATATGAGCGAAGGAGCGGTTTGAAGAAACGTCATAAAGAAACGTGCACTTCCACTAGAGGTGAAGCCAATAGAAGAATACAGAATTTTAAACCGTGGCAGAATCCATTGATCTAAAAAAAAGAGTATGACAAAAAGAAGGAAAAGGAGAAAAGCCGGGTACTGAAGCAATTTCAACATTTTTTCTTTATTTTGGTTTCCTTTCCTCAGTTGGTTTCCGGCATATAGTAAAGTATCAGCAAGCTTGCCATGCCGTTCAGCAAAATACACCTGCAAACAAACCATAGAAGAAAACTCTAATTGCTGAAGAATTTGAGAAAGAGGAGCACCATTTTTCAACTGCGAAGTTGCCAACTGAAGAGTGCTCTGATCGCGTTTATACAGATTCATGAACAAAAACTCCAGCGAATCGCCAATGTTGAATCCTTCATTCAACATTTCTCCAAGCCTGTAGACAAAGTCGCCCTCATATCTTTTTCGGTGTCTCCTCATCCAATACCCAGCGATCCAATTCGTAGTCCGCAAGAAATCCAAGACCAATCCCCTTTCGTATGAGTTGTTTCAGCGTTGGATAGCGGTATCGCCCTTCCTTTCCAACCGCTTCCTTTAAAACTTCTTGAAGTACAGCCCCGCTGATGATTTCATATACGGTAGCTCGCTTTTGACGAAACTGACTAGGACAATACGGAGAACACGATTCTCCGCAAAAAGGGCATAACAGCCGTACAAGCCTTTGAGCCGAAACCGCCACAAGCGTCTGTTGGATATCATTCCATTCAATACCAAATTCAAGCAATCTGTATATCGCTCCTTTAGCATCCTTTGTATGCATCGTCGTCAAAACTAAATGACCGGTTAACGCGGCTCTCATAGTGATGCGGGCGGTTTCTTCGTCACGGATTTCTCCGACAATCACAATATCAGGATCATGGCGGAGAATCGCCTTTAAACCCGAAGAATATGTTAGACCCGCTTTCTCGTTCACTTGAAGTTGAAGCCAGCTGTCATTTTGCCGCTCCACAGGATCCTCCAATGTGATCACTTTCCGATTGAATTGGCTCGTGCTATGGGAAACGAGAGAATATAATGTGGTGGTTTTGCCGCTACCGGTTGGGCCTGTGAAAATGATTAAGCCGTGGGAGTAATGGAGAAGTGCTAAAAGCTTTTTTACGGAGTTTGGAAATAAGGAAAGTCTACCAACATCTATGGCTGCTTTTTGCGGTGAAAGCCGAATCGCCAAACTTTCTCTCTGAAGCACGCTAGGAAGAGTGGAAACGCGGAGAGCGATTTTTCCTTTCTCCGTTTCTAAAATGAGGGAACCGCTTTGAGGCTTTCTTTTTTCGCTGATATCCATTGACGCCATATACTTGAATTGGGAAATCAGTCGTTCTCCTTCCTTGACTGTCAGCTTTCGATAAGGCGTCAACATTCCGTGAGTGCGTAATTGAATTTGATATCCATGTGTTTTGGGCTCAAAATGAATATCCGTCGCATACATGGAAACAGCATCGTCTACTAGTTGTTCCACATTTTTTTCATAGGACAAAAATATCTACACCACCTTTCTTATCCCGCTTTCCCTTTTTCTATTCGACAAAGGCCGCAAAAATCCTTCAAAAATATTTAAAATTTTTCAATGATTGAAAATCTTTTTTTCGTGGTGAAAATACAATTACCATTGTTTGAATTGGATCTGAGACGCCTTTTGTAATCGATTATCAGTAACCTCTTGAAAGAGCTGCTTCAAGTGGGCCGCTGCATTTCTTTGAACTACCCTCCACCTACACTTCGCTTAGAGGTGGGGGAATTCTTTCGGTGGTAAGTTAAATAAAGATCGATCGTTTTACGGACATTGTTTGGCATTAAACAGCGCTTAGTTTTTGAGATAATGAGGCGGTGACACTTTTTTCACAAAAAAAAATGCCATCCAATTGATCTGCTGGAATCATGACATTTTCCATCGTTCCCGATTCTAAAAAAATCGTTTTACGAAAAATCCATTTATTGGATTCGGTTTGTAATACATCGGAAAAATCAAGAAAAGACACTGGTGCATTGCTGTGGTTCATGTAATCTTCAAGACTTTTTTTTGGAGGTTTCTTTATATCATAGATGATTCCATTGTTAAAGGCCGCTTTCCCTTCATACATAAAAAGACCGATGTAATAAGATTGACGAACAATATCGGGACTGACCAATGATCCCATTGGCTTATACAACATCGTTTTCAAATTTTTGTATATATGGCCGTTATGTGCCCATACAATCATCTTTTCATTTGGATATACTTCTTTACAAATCCATTCAAGATTATTTGCCATCATTTGATCTCGAACCTTGCCATAAGAACGATGTCCCTTCGCAAGGTTATACAATAAAACCTGTTCGTTTTCCAACACTTTTTGAATAACTTGAAAATAGACATGCATGCCTTTCCTATCAAAATCTTTTTCCAGACCTTTCAACGTTTTATGTAACGAAGAAATGCATTCAGCTAGTTTCCTTTGATCTAGCACAAATTCTTTTACAACAGGTTTTGGCACTTTTTTTCTATTGGACTTTGCACTTCCAAAACACGTATACCATTTCATTAATGCTTCATCCACGTTTTCAAAATTCTTTTTAAATTCTAAAGGAAAATCCATATCCAACTTATTTAAAAAATCTACAAATACGTTGCGTTTGGAAGAAGGCTGAAAATCGAATCCAATTAGGTTCAAATCAGTATTCTTTATTAATTTAAACAAAGGCAACGTTTCTTCTGTTTTCCATAAAGAAAATATGGACGTATCCATGAATTCTTCTAAAGATATAGTCTCTTTTAAGTAGTTCGCGCTGTAGCATTCGCATAAGCCGCTTTCAAATGCAATGACCTTGAATCCCATTTTATGATAGAGGAAATGAATCAGTTTGCATTTTAAAAGATTATGTTCTGCAATGCCATGTCCATTTTCACCGAGCCAAACGATTCGCTTATCTCTTAATCTATTTTCCAAAAAATCAAAATCATGCTCCTCTGCATTTGCTAACGAATCTATCTTGTAAGAGTGTTGTTTCACCCATTCTACAGACTTCTTATATTTTTTGGAAGGGAATGGAAAGAGTGGCATAACGACCTCCGATTTTATTTTCATTTTTTCTGAAAACCACGAAAAGAAAGCTGTTTCCTTATCATCAATAAACTACTTTCCAGTTTTCATCGACGACTGCCTCAACGACTTTGTGTTCTAAAAAATAATTGGCGATCAACTCTGAGACATCGATCGGAATCTCCTTTACAACGGGTTGGTTTTTATACATATGATAATCACCGCCCCCGCCAGCGCGATAATGATTCATCACGACATCTACTTGTTGGTCTGCACGTAGAGGCTGACCTTTATAATCCAAGCGAGTCACACGTTTTCCGACCGGTTTGCGAAGATCAATGATATACTCGATGCCTTCCCACATATCGTAGTTATAATGCTGAGGCTTGGGTGTCGTAAATTCATCGCTTACCCGAACAGAGCCGTCGTCAAGCCGTTCAAAATAGCTCGCTGATTTTTCCAACGCTTCCTTAATGACCTTACCCGTCACCCGCAACACAACTAGCGTATTCGGATAAATGTAGTTGGCGACTACACAGCGCATCGTCACATTGGATGGGAATCCTGGAGATTGATTATCAAACAAAGCCGTGTTCGAAATATCTACACCAGCAGCATCCATTTGAACGCGATTAATAAATTCAATGAGAGGGTTGTCTTTTAATCGTATTTCCATTGGATCGGCAACGGTCATATCCCCTTTAATATGTCCGATCGGTTGGTCAAGCCATTTTTGGACCGCCTCTTCATATGGTTTTACCAATCTGATCACTTCACGATCTGGTTCCACCCCGTTCACAGAAAGAAGTTCCGAATATTTGTCTTTTATGCGATACCCATTGTCTGTCTTTTCCATTTTCACCGTTACTTTTCCAAGAGTGAACCCGTTACTACCTGGTTGGAGAATCGTGACCCCGTTAATGGTTTTTCCAGCGAGCTTGCGATGCTGATGACCCGTGAGAAGCACATCGATGCCTGGAACTTCCATACATATTTGATACCCTTGATTTTCGCCAGTAAGCGTTTCGGTTGGCTCGCCTGTGTCAAGATCACGTTCAAATCCGCCGTGATAAGCCACCACGACAAGATCAGCCTTTTCCTGTTCTCTCAAAAAACGCACCCATTTCTTGGCTGTATCGACTGCATCATCAAAGCGAAGCCCCTTGATATGTTCTTTCTTTTCCCAGTTAGGTATGTATGGAGTCGTTAATCCTAGAATGCCAATTCGAAGTCCTTCAGAAACGGTTTTGATGATATAAGGTTTGCCGAAATAAGGCTCTCCTGTTTCTTCCGCAATATTCGCAGAGAGCCACGGATAGGCCGCTTCATCCACAGCCTTGTTCAAAAATTCCAATCCGTAATTAAACTCATGATTGCCGATTACCCCGGCATCATACTCTAATTCATTTAAAATTTGGATCATGGGGTTAGGTTCATGACTTTGAAAACGTGCATGATGGTAAGTGAGAGGTGTCCCTTGAATGACGTCTCCATTATCAATTAAAACGGCATAAGGATTTTTTTCCCGTTCTTTTTTTATTAATGTAGCCACTTTCGCCAATCCTTTCTCTGCCATTTTGTTAGTCCCGTAGTTGATCGGCAATACGTTTCCATGTATATCGCTTGTTTCCAATATGACGATCTCCAGTGTTTGCATATTAAAATCCCTTTCCATTATAGTTAGTCAGAAAATTTCATTTTCTTCAGTATATCAAACCCTTTTTCACAGCGGGAATATCTTCATGACAATGTAAGCACAGTTTGAAAAGATTCAGCAGAGAATATGCAATTAGCTGTCTTCACACATATTCAATTATAAAAACGAAATTGGCTCAAAAAACGATTCGCAAGTGGACTTCAATTCGTTACCGTTTTATATATGTCTATTAGCAAGGAGAAAAGTAGATTGAAAAAAGAGAAAAGATCGAATAGGAGCGCTTGCATTATACATCCATCACATGATTTTCACATAAAATTGACTGAATATTTACAATATATTGATCAGAGAGATTCATTTTAATGCTATATTATGGTAGAAATATTATTATTTTGAATTAGGAGGTCGAATCATGATCAAACGTTTAACCATTTTTGTCGCTGCTTTTGCGTTGATGATTGGCGTACTTCCTGGTTGTGGCAGCGATAAAGTAACCCATTCCGAAAGTGGCAACGGGTATGTTCCAAAGGAATTAACCATTGGGTTCGTACCTTCACAAAATGCAGAAACGCTGGAAGCACGTGCGAAACCTCTTGCAGATTTACTGTCCAAGAAACTTAGCATCCCTGTAAAAGTGACCGTAACCACAGATTACAATGCGGTCGTTCAAGCTTTAAAATCAAAGCAACTTGATCTCGGATTCTTGCCGCCAACCGATTATGTCATCGCCCATAAACAGGGGGCCGCGGACGTTCTTTTGCAAGCACAACGCTATGGCGTCATCCCCGAAAACGGAAAAAATACAAATGAACTTGTGGATTACTATTACGCTATCATGCTAGTAAAAAAAGATTCCAACATCAAAGACGTCAAAGATTTAAAAGGGAAAAAAGTCGCTTGGCAATCACCAACTTCATCTGCGGGTTATGTATGGCCGGCTATTTATATGAAAGAACATGGTATTGATGCGCAAAAAGATGTAACTGGAATTCAAGTTCAAGGCCACGATAAAGCTATTTCCGCTCTTATGAACGGAGATGTAGACGCGGCAGCGGTCTTCCTTGATGCAAGAAATATTGTTGCTAAAGAATATCCAGATATATGGGATCAAACACGAATTCTCTTTAAAACAGAAAAAATCCCGAACGATACGATCAGTGTCCGACCTGACATGTCAGTGAAATGGAAGAAAAAAATCTCTGATGCTTTTGTAGCAATTGGAAAAGATCCAGAAGGCCAAAAGATTATTCTTAATATTTATTCCCATGTTGGATACATACCTTCCAAGGACGCAAACTTTGATATTGTTCGTGAATACAACGAAAAAATCAAGGAAATTGGAAAGTAATGTGCAAATTAAAATTGGTTAAAAGGGCGTCTACATACTTTGGCGCCCTTTTCCTTGTCTCACCAATCATAAAATGGCTTTGCTGCAAGTTGAATCTAGATGGTTTCATTAAGGTTATTGCGATCACTATCGAATCCCATCCCCACTCTGTTTTGAATGAACCACTTGTTTGATCCATAGAAAACCAACTATGCTGGCCAGTTTCCTGAATTCAACAAGGGCAAGGTAGTTTCATTTTGCCTGAATTCGAATTTGACTTAAAATGGACAGTCATTTGAACTATGTTTTGACACTAAAGCGAGTGAGATATGATTTATCTTTTGAATGGAACGTTTCTGTCCTTAATGAGGAATAAAACGATTCTATCACGGCATTATTAGAGCAGTTTCCTTTCCGGGACATGATCGTGGCAATACGTATTTTCAACTTCGTGGATTTTTTCTATTAAGACAAGGACAAATGCAAAAAAGATGTGGAATTCATTTCCAACATCTTTTTTATTACGTAAAATAACATAATATAAAATCGTAAAAAAAGGGGGAACTTTTTTGTATAAATACTTTTCATTAGGTCTTTGGATCATCACCATTTTAATGATCGTTTTTGCTCAAAATCCAAATGGATACCTTTTTATTGCTTTATGGATAATAGGTAGTTTTATAAGTTACGTCGGAAAGCGTAAGGACAAAAAAAGCATAGTAATGAACTATATAGCACTGTGGGCTAACTTGCTCACAGTTATTATTTATATTCTATAGGTATTTGTCGTTGGAATAATTTGGAGTTCCCCATAAATATTTGTTAAAAGAAAAAACAATAGCAGCGAGTAATTCTGAAAATCGTCCAGCCTTTTAGAATACGACATTCTTCATATATAATATCGTCCATTCAGTGAGGGCCAGAAAATCTCCTTCTCTATACAAAAAGACTTTTATTATACGAGGCGTTTTCGAATGGCCCCTGAAATATAATCAATCATGGTGACCATCACGACAATCCCAATGAATATGATCCCGACGCGGTCCCAAGTATGACCTTGCAAAGCAAAGATGAGAGGAGCACCAATCCCTCCAGCACCGACAATACCAAGAATGGTGGCGGCACGAACACTAATCTCAAATCGATACAATGTGTAAGATAAGAATTCTGGCAATACTTGAGGAATGACTGCAAGCCAAAACGTTTGAATTTTGTTTGCGCCAGAGGCAATCAATGCCTCACGAGAGCTTAAATCCTTGTTTTCAATTGCTTCCGCAAACAGTTTTCCGAGCATCCCGACAGAATGAAATCCCAAGGCAAGAATACCAGCAAAAGGACCTAGACCAACAGCTGAGACAAAAATGATCGCCATAATGAGTTCAGGAAATACCCGAATAGTAGCCAGCACAAATTTACCGGTGCTTGAAATCCACTTGTGTTTACTCATATTTCGAGCAGCCCAAAAGGCAAAAGGAACAGAAAGAACGGCGGAAATAAACGTACCAAGCACCGCAATGGCCAGCGTATCCATCAATGCGTGAATTAAATCCTCACCGCCGGGTTCTATAATATAATCCCAGTCTGGATGAATAAATCCTCCTAATATCGCCTTCATAGACTTTACCGCATTTTTACCAATATGGAAATCCTTCATCCCTTTAAATGCCCAGATGTAAAGGAATATGACAACAAAAAGGCTTGTCCATTTCATGATACGCTTTTTAAGCAATGGTCTCTGTATGTCTTTTGCAATAGCGACATCTCTTTTATGATTCGATTCCCTGCTCATAGCAATTTCTCCCGAATTTTATTGCTGATCGCGTCAATCATGGTGACAACAACCAGTGTGAAAAGAATTATGGACAACGCGCGACTGTATTGATAGGAGGCAAGTACATTATTTAGAATAAGCCCAATTCCGCCTGCACCAACATAACCAAGAATAACAGCTGCTCTTATATTAATTTCAAATGAATAAAGAAAATAAGACATATAATTGGCGGCCACTTGAGGCACCACGCCAAAGAAAATCCATTGAAGTTTGTTTGCCCCCACCGCTGTCATCGCTTCGAGCGGACCGGGATCAATCGCCTCTACTGCTTCATATGCAAGTTTCGCTATAACACCGAGCGAAAATATGGTAATGGCAAAAATACCTGCAATAGGGCCTATCCCAAAAATGGGAACAAACAATGCTGCCAGCAACAATTCCGGTATCGTTCGAATGAGATTGAGAATAAAACGTGCTGAATAAAATAAAAGCGGCGATCTGGTAACATTCCTTGATGATAATAAAACGATCGGAATGGATAAAAGGCCTCCAAAAGTAGTCCCAATAATGGCGATACGAATCGTTTCCAGCATCGGACCGATCACATAATGAAAATAGCCCCAATCAGGCGGAAACATATCCAGCAACGTTGACCAAATATTCGGTATCCCAACAAAAAAGTCATGCAAAGAGATATTTGTCCGATATCCGCTGCTCCATAAAAGTAAAACAAGCAAAATGATAGATAAAATGATTTTCATTCGACCAATGCGCCTTTTTTTGATAACATCTATTTCCATTACTTTGACGCCCCTAACAACTCGTCCTTATGAATAGGACGGCCATAAATTTCTGCAAAAACTTCATCCGTAGCCTCTTCTACTGGACCATCGAATACTATTTCACCTGCACGAATACCGATAATGCGCGTGGCATATTTACGTGCAAGATCAATCAAGTGAAGGTTTACAATGGTTGTAATACCAAGTTCTTGATTAACACGTTTTAAATCATCCATCACTTGAAGCGTCGTTAGAGGGTCAAGAGAAGCGACTGGTTCATCTGCAAGAATAATCTTTGCTTCTTGGGCGAGCGCCCTTGCAATCGAGACCCGCTGCTTTTGGCCGCCGGAAAGTTCATCAGCGCGTGAATACGCCTTTTCGCTCATATTCACACGATTTAAAGCATCCATAGCCAACGCAATGTCCTTTTTTGGCCAAAGACCTAGAATCGTTCTGATGGTCGAGTAGTAGCCAACACGCCCTGATAGAACATTGCGAAGAACTGATGATCTTTTTACTAAGTTAAAGTTTTGAAAAATCATCCCGATATCTCGGCGGATACGAAGAAGCTCTTTTCCGCGGGCTTTTGTGATCGACTGACCATCTATGAAAATTTCCCCTTCTGTAATCTCATGCAATCGATTAATGGACCGCAACAGCGTTGATTTACCAGCACCTGACAAACCCACAATGACAACAAATTCCCCTTTATGTATTTTCAACTGAATATGATTTAGACCAACCGTACCATTTGGATAAATTTTCCGAACATTTTTAAACTCAATCATAAAACAACCCAACTTTCTCACATGAATAGATATATGCATAAAAGAATCATTCTTTAGGCCATTATTTAAAATTGAATCTCTTCGTCATATGAAGAAAATTGAGGAAAAAAGGAGATTTCCTTTTTTCCTTCACGACAAACACAAACCAACTCGATCGTCTTTCGTTCTGACAATCCCTTCGTAAACGATGGATTCATAGCCTGATTTGAAATGATTATTCTTGAGAAAAAGACTTTACC
>JADBKC010000040.1 GCA_014896555.1 Caryophanales bacterium
CCCTTACTTTCCGCATCAAAAATGCCAGTTATATCCATCTAGAGATATCCTTGTTAAGGCGATATCCTAAATGGTCAGCCAATCTAAACCTTTCATATCCTATTCAAATATCAACGAGCAAGAAAAGAGAGATCTGCTCATTGATGGAAAACAATATCAACTTTTCATCCGCAATGGCGCTTTATTCTCCCGTACGGATGAAAAGTCGTGAATTCATTCCAACGTGAATCGTTGATACGCTAGGCGAAGCCAATATAAAATCTTATGTTATTTTGGCGCAACTTGAAAAGTGGTTAACCGGTTAGGAGCAATCCATTCGGCCGCTACCTTTTTCATATCATCAAATGTCAGCTGTTCAAGCGTCGGAACTACATCAAAAAGATTCATTTCATGAAAAGAGTAGCGAGTAAACTGATTGGCGATAAATTCCGGGGAATTCAGCGATCTTAAAAACGCGCCAATCTTTTTCTTTTTCGTTCTTTCAAGCGCATCTGTCGTTAAATAAGCGCCTGTTTTCGCATCTAGCAAAATGGATTGGATGCGTTTAGCAAATTCATCCGGATTGGTCGTATCGCTTCCAATCATCGCAAATCCAAATCCTCGTTCCTGCGTAAAATCGAAAAAGAATGAATCATCAATCAAACCTTTTTCGTATAAGTCAAAATAATTTTGAGAGCTTTTTCCGAACAGCATCTCCAACAATACATTGATGGATAATTCATACCGCAGCATTTCCATTCCTTTCATATCGGTTTTCGCGCCTTTTATACCAACGTAGCACTTCGGCGTTTTGACATCCATAGGAAGAACTTTGAACGTTTCTTTTACATTTTCTGGTTCCTTTTCAAAGCGGCGCCTGATTTCCGGCTGATTTTGGTAATTCTTTTTCGCCTGATTCTCCCGTACATGATTCATGATTTCTTCCGGATTGACCGGCCCCACAACGAAGAGCAGCATATTACTCGGATGGTAAAAAGTGTAATAGCATTCATACAATAAATCTTTTGTGATTTTATCAATGGATTGGATCGTACCAGCGATATCAATACGAACTGGGTGATGGTGATACATATTTTCAATTAAGCCGAAATAGACACGCCAATCGGGGTTGTCCTCATACATGGTAATTTCTTGACCGATGATCCCTTTTTCCTTTTCTACCGTTTTTTCGGTAAAATAAGGATCTTGAACAAAATTAATCAATGTTTCTAAATTTTGCTGTATGTTGGAGGTGCTGGAAAAAAGATAAGTGGTTCTTGTGAAAGTGGTAAAAGCGTTGGCAGACGCTCCTTGTTTGCTAAACTGCTGAAAGACATCGCCATCTTCCTTTTCAAACAATTTATGTTCAAGAAAATGGGCGATTCCATCCGGAACATGGGTGAATTGATCCTTACCGAGCGGAACAAATTCATTATCCACAGAACCGTATTTCGTTGTAAAAGTCGCATAAGTTTTGTGAAATCCTTTTTTTGGGAGAATATAAACGTCAAGTCCATTGCTCATTTTTTCATAGTACAATTCTTCTTGGAGCTGATCAAATTGAATTTTTTCCATCAATGAAGCCCCTCCTGTCCAGATAAAAAGTAAATGGTATCCATTTCAATTTTTTCGGCTACTTTGACAATTTCTGAGTCAGATGCTTCCACAATTCCTTGAAGCCAATCTTCCACCGTGACATTTTTCTTGGCTAGCACATTATGGTAGAGCATTTCGATAAGACCACGCTGAGTGTCAATGGTTTCCAGTAATTGATTATGAATGACCGCTTTCGTCTGTTTGATTTCCTTTTCGGAAAAGTCGCCGTTTTTCATCGCTTCAAGCTGTTCGCGAATGATGGCTACCGCTTTTTCATAATTTTTACTTTCAATACCGGACATGACCATCATTAGCCCTTTATGGCTTTCAAGACGACTGGAGGCATAATAAGCTAAGCTTTCTTTTTCGCGAACGTTCAAAAACAGTTTTGAATGAGAAAATCCTCCAAAAATACCATTAAACACTTGTAGCGCAAAATAATCGGGGTCGCCAAATGACACATGAGTTCGGTATCCGATATTTAATTTTCCTTGTTTGACAAATTGCTGCTCTTTCACCACTTTTACTTCCGATCGCGAAGGAATCGAGCGTTTTTCCACTAGTTTTGGCTGCCGTTCCGAAAGTAAGAACAATCGGTCACAAACACTTTCCACTTCCTCAAGATCCACATCACCAACAACATATAAATCAAGTTCATCTTCACGAAACGCTCTCTCATAATATTGATAAAGACTTTCAGAAGAAATCGAATCGACATCGTCCAATACCCCATATGGATGCAAAGCATAAGGTTCATTTTCACACATTTCCTCTACGAGACGTTGGCTCGCATAACGCATTTTATCGTCAAACAACGACTGCAATCTCTGTCTTAAAATCCGTTTTTCACTCGTCACAGAAGAATCATGGAATCGGCCGTTTTCAACATTTGGATAAAACAAAATAGAAGCTAAAAAATCAAGTCCTGTATTGAATAATGGAGTATTCTCTTTTAAAAATTTTTCATTGGCGAGTTCTATGGAAAAACTCATAATGTGGTATTCGCCTTTTTTGCCAACATCCACAAAAAAATTCGCTCCATACAGCTCTTCCAAGTAAGATTGAAGGAATGTGGTTGTCGGATATTTCTTAGAGCTGTTTTGCAGCACAAAAGGGAGAAGGGCTCTAAAAGTAACCGTCTCTTTTTCAAGAGGTGCTTTCATCTTCCACACTATTGTATTCGTTTTATATTGATTGGTTTTTACAAAATGAATGGTATAGCCCTTTTTCTTTTTGACAATTTCGTCCACCACTGTCATCTCGTTTTCCTCCTTTTTTATACTCCATCTTCATCAAAGGCATTTTGTTTTTCATCGTTCTCAAACATCATTCAGGATGGCAGCGACATTTGCCCTCAAAGATTGTCAGCCATTTCCGCTAAACCCACCATGCGGTAAAATCCCATTCGTCTCGCTTTATTTTATGAAAAGCCAATTCAACTATACATGTTATGAACGGTGATTAGCAAGTTTTTCCTCTTATTTAATTTACATAATATTTTTATGATAACTATTATACCGTCCTTTTCCAAAGGTCCCTCCATTTACACTTTCTCAGAGAATGATTCACTTTTACGGAATAAACTTCAACGATCCATCCAACCCAACAGCGGCAAATATTCAGATGCTAGTTCAAAATGCAGCTTTGATGTGTTTGGTGAAAAAATCGCATTTCAGTTGTAATGGCCACGCTTTTTTAAATATCGTGCTGAGCGCCATAAAACACAGGAGCAAAAGCGATCAAGCAGTCTAATGAATTCTATCAATGACTTCATTTGCTCAATACAAAAGTTCCTTCAAAATGAAAAAAAGCTGCGTTTGCAGCCTTTTTAAGAGGTTTGTTGTTCAGATGGTTTTGGTACTAGCACAGCCCGTGGCTTGCTGCCTTCATAAGGGCCGACAACTCCTCTTGCTTCCATTTCATCAATTAATCTTGCCGCCCTCGTATATCCAATTCGAAATCTCCGCTGCAGCATAGAAACGGAAGCGGTTTGCATTTCTGCCACTAATTGAACAGCTTCTTCATACAATTCATCTTCTACTTCTGATAACGTTTCCGACAAATCATCTGGAATCATGTCTTCTTGATACTGCGCTTTTTGTTGCGCTATGACAAAATTCACCACTTCTTCGACTTCTTCATCTGAAAGAAAAGCTCCTTGAACTCGTATTGGCTTAGAAGCACCAACAGGAAGAAAAAGCATATCTCCACGCCCAAGCAATTTTTCTGCGCCACCCATGTCCAAAATGGTCCGCGAATCCGTTTGAGAAGAAACAGCAAAAGCTATCCGTGATGGAATATTGGCTTTAATCACCCCAGTAATAACATCTACAGACGGCCTTTGTGTGGCGATAATTAAGTGAATTCCAGCCGCACGCGCCATTTGGGCAAGCCGGGTGATCGAGTCTTCCACATCGCTTGAAGCCACCATCATTAAATCTGCGAGTTCGTCTACAATGACAACAATATAGGGAAGAAGAGGCTGTTTGTCGCCAGTTTCGCTATTATGGCGCCTTATGTGTTCATTGTAGCCTTCGATATTTCTTGTGCCGCTGTGGGAAAACAACTCATAGCGGCGTTCCATTTCACCAACCACTTTTTTTAGAGCTTGGGAAGCTTTTTTTGCATTGGTCACAACGGGTGCAAGCAAGTGAGGGATTCCATTATAAACATTTAACTCTACCATTTTTGGATCAATCATCATTAATTTGACTTCATGCGGCTTAGCACGCATGAGTATACTCGTAATGATCCCGTTAATACACACGCTTTTTCCGCTTCCGGTTGCCCCTGCAACCAGCAGATGGGGCATTTTATTGAGCTCCGCAAGAATAGCTTCACCGGTAATATCACGTCCAAGTCCGATTAATAATTTTGAATCAGGCCGATCGTTGTTTTTGCTTTCGAGCACTTCCCGCAAGCTAACCATTGCCACTTCTGAATTCGGTACTTCGATTCCGATAGCCGACTTTCCGGGGATTGGCGCCTCCATACGAATGTCTTTCGCCGCTAATGCCAATGCAAGGTCGTCGCTTAAGCTGACAATTTTGCTCACCTTGACTCCAATATCTGGATGAACTTCATATTTTGTCACAGCGGGTCCTAAGTGCACTTGAGTGACTTTTGCTTTGACGCCGAAACTTTGAAACGTCCGTTCTAATTTTGCCGCATTTTCGTGAATTAAACGATATTCGTTGCTTTGGTCAGTTTTTTTAGGTCTTTTAAGCAGCGATATTGGAGGCAGCTGATAATCCTCGTTTTCTACTTCAGTAAAGTTCATTGGAGGCCCTGAATAAACATCCGCATCTCCTTCTGATTCTTGTCCACCGTTGACAGTCGAATTGGGCAGAATGGCGTCTTCTTCTTTCGCCAATTTATTCGAAAAGTCCGTAATGACTGGATGGGCAGGCTCGTTTTGGTTATGATCCACAATCACAACGCTGCTTTCATGATCCTCTTCAGAAGACGTTGCTTTTTTCCCCTGTTTCGACAGGTTCCGTCTTTCTTTACGCCCTGACTGCCAATCTCTTAAGTCTTGCAAAAAGACCTGCCATTGTTCTTTCAAAAATCCTAAAATAGAAAAAAGCAATTTTCCAAAAACATCCCCAATGGAAATGCCGGTCATAAGCATAAATCCGATAATAAGAAGAACCAATGACAAGATTTTCGTTCCTAACGCTTCAAATAAAAAATAAGACACAGCTAAAAGCACCGCTCCAATCATCCCGCTGCCAAGATCGGTTGGAAACTCTTGTCCTTTTTCCTTTAAATAAATGTCCCACGTATTGGAAATGATACTAGGATTGACGGATCCTCTGCTTTCAAAGGAGGCGATATGATCAAACAACAGCAAGCTGGCCATAATAATATAAAGTCCGAGAATCCTCCGGTTGAAATACGTTGGCCTTGTTCGTTTGATCATTAAAAATCCAGCATAGACGATGACGATTATGAATCCTAGTTTATACCATCTCCCTAATAAAAATTGAAAAACATACACAAAATAGTGTCCAACGCCTAATGGAATGAGTCCTATAATACTGAATGCAATCAGCAAAAGACCCGCAATTTCATATTTCAATGTCTCTTGAACTTTTTGAGACGATTTTCGTTTTGCCCTTCTTTTCTTTTTCGGCATATTACCATCACCTAGATTAAACAGAGTATATAAATTGCATAAATTCCCACATAAAAATCTCGATAAACCATTCATTCAGGTGATCGAGAAAAAATGGAATTTGAAAAAAACGAACAAAGAAAGCAGCCTTCAGTTCGGCTGCTAATTTTCACCTATCATTATAGCATATTTGTTCGCATTTACCTAATATTGTTTTGGTGGATATGGCAAATACTGTCCTGGTACAATTTGCTGATTTAAATAATCGTTTGGATTTGTGCTTAAAACACGAAGGATACGCATTTGTTGTTCTTCCTTTTGCACCATCAGCGGAATTCCCTGCCATGTCACCATTTCAATGGCTTGAAATTCTTCTTGTAAAGCTGGAAAAATGAATTCTTTTGGAATCGGGGTATACAAAATCATTGGATCATCCCCTTGTTATCCTTTTTCTTCGCTTCAATCAATTCATTCAGTTTTTTCATAGCGGATCCTAATCCGCCTACTTCATTGATCAACCCTGTTTCCACTGCATCACGGCCAACTACATTCGTTCCAATATCACGCGTAAGATTGCCAGTGGCAAACATCAAATCCCGAAATGTTTTTTCTTCAATATTAGAGTGGCTTGTCACAAACTTGATGACTCGTTCTTGCATCTTATCCAAATATTCAAACGTTTGCGGAACTCCGATGACGAGACCAGTTAAACGAATGGGATGAATCGTCATCGTGGCCGTTTCCGCTATAAAAGAATAATCGCAGCTTACCGCAATGGGAACCCCAATTGAATGACCCCCGCCTAGAACAACGGAAACAGTTGGCTTCGATAAAGAAGCGAGAATTTCAGCAATAGCTAGCCCAGCTTCCACGTCCCCGCCGACTGTATTCAAAATGACGAGCAGCCCTTCGATTTTCGGATTTTGTTCGATCGCAACAAGTTGTGGAATTAAATGTTCGTATTTGGTTGTCTTATTTTGCGGCGGCAATTGGATATGTCCTTCGATCTGGCCGACGATTGTTAGGCAATGGATATTCGAATCATTTGAAAGTTCGGGAACATTCGTTTGTCCAAGCTGCTGAATTTTTTCCATTAAAGTAGAAGAACTATTTTGCTCATTGCCTTCCTGTTTGGAAGGTTCTGTATTCGTTTCATCACGCTCTGCCATGAATTGCAACTCCTTTTAACAGTGGTGGTTTTATTATTCACGTTTGGTACGTTTTCATACCCATAAAAAAATCACCGAATGCAATCGGTGATTTCAAATTGATTATATTTCCATAATGATCGGCAATATCATCGGACGGCGTTTCGTTTTTTCAAATAAAAATGTATTTAACTGATCGCGAATGGCTTGTTTAATATTCGACCATTCAATGACGTCGTTTTCCATATTCTTTTCAACAATTTGCGATATTAACGATGTCGATTCTTCAATCAACTTTTCCGATTCCCTTACATACACAAAACCTCTGGAAATAATTTCCGGACCGGAGGCAATCTTTTTCCGTTTTTTATCCAACGTGACGACTACAATAAAAATTCCATCTTGCGACAACAGTTTGCGGTCACGCAGCACAATATTGCCAACATCGCCAACACCAATGCCATCGATTAAGACATTGCCTGCTTGAACACGACCGCCGATTCTGAACGCTTTATTCTTGATCTCAATGACTTCTCCTTTTTCAGGAATATAAATTTGATGCTTCTTTAATCCAACATTCTCGGCCAATTTGGCATGGGCGATCAACATCCGATATTCGCCTTGTACAGGAATAAATAATTGCGGTTTCATCAGATTCAGCATAAATTTTAAATCTTCTTGGCTGCCATGGCCAGAATCGTGTACATTACGGTGATTCGTTAAAACATTAGCTCCCGCTCGAAACAAAAGATCCACAGTTTTGGCCATCAATAGTTCTAGCCCTGGCGTCGCATTAGCGGTTATAAATACGGTATCTCCTTCTTTTATATTGACCAATTTATCAGTGCCCTTCGCCATTTTCTGCAAAGCCTCAATCGGTTCTCCTTGAATGCCGGTTGTCAAAATGACAAGTTCATTGTCAGGATGCTGATTGATTTCTGTAATATCGACTAGCATATTTTCCTTCACATCTAAATAGCCGAGTTTCAAAGCAATCTCATAAACCCGTTGAAGGTTTTTCCCTGAAACCGCCACTTTTCGATGATTCTCATACGCTGCCTGGAATACTTGCTGAATTCTGATCAGATTGGATGCATAAGAAGCCACAATAATACGGCCTTTTACTGAATGAAAGGCATCAGACAAGCGCCGAGCCATCACGCCTTCCGATACTGTATGACCGGGTCTTTCCGCTTCTGTAGAATCCGATAAAAGCAGTAATACTCCTTTTTCGCCAATTTCGGCCATCTTTCCAATATCCGGTTTATAGAATCCTTTCGCTTCTTGGTCAAACTTAAATTCGCCCGTATGGACAATGGCACCTTCCGAAGTATGAATGCAGATCCCTACGGAATCAGGGATACTGTGCGTCGTACGGAAAAAAGTCACGTCCACCGTTTCAAATCGCAAACGAGAATCGGAATGGATTGTATAAAATTTTACCGATTCAATTCCTTTTTCTTGACGCAGACGATCTTTGGCCAAAGCTAATGTTAATTTCGTTCCATAAACAGGTGCTTTTATTTTCCGGAGCACATACCCTAATGAACCGATGGCATCCTCATGACCGTGTGTAAGAAAGATGCCTTTCACCTTGTCTTTGTTTTCTTCCAAGTATGTAATATCTGGGATGACAACGTCTATTCCGAGCATTTCATTTTCAGGAAACATCAAACCGGCATCGATGACGAAAATTTCATGATCCACTTCGATCACGGTCATATTTTTCCCGACTTCTCCTACTCCGCCTAATGGGATGACTTTAATACTCTCATTTTTTCTTTTACTCAATGTCTAAATCCTCCTATGTTGACTTCTCTAATCCGCCCGCTGCCATTAGTAATATTATATCGGATGCCATTTTTAAAATCCAACACTATTCTTTTTACTTTCATTCGACAATCTTTTTTATGCCTCACACATTAGATAAGATATGAAATGGCCCCTCCACTCCAACACTCATGGGGACGTAGAAGCGGGGAATTCATAGGTATGGCCCCTTTATATGAAAGTCGATCAAGCGTCTACGTTGTCTTGTCGTCCGTTCACATGCCTACAGTTCCCCACAAAAAAATCGATTTCTATCCCCTTGCTTTCTATGCTAATGGCAGAGGGATCTTTACATTTAGAGATAATGAAAAGGCTTGATCCTCCACGTCTCCAATATATAGAACAAGAACTATTTAAGTTCGCATTCTATATATCATTAAATGTGAAGGACCAAACCTTTATTGAGAGTGAAATCTACCTATTCGGATGTTTCCTATACGAAAAGGCAACAAATGTATCTACAACGTAAAAACCAATTGATTGATGATTCTCTTTTGTTCCATCTCCATGCATAAAACACGTCCATTAACCGAATGTAAAAATTTCAGCAAACTTTAGAATATCTCTATTTCAGTATAAGAATATGGAAGTTTTTAAAAGTTATGAAGCAATTCTGCCAGTTTGTTTCGCTCCTCTTCAGTTAATGGCACAAGCGGAAGACGTACAGGTCCTGGGTCCATTCCTTTCATTTGCAGTGCTGTTTTGACTGGAACAGGACTTGGTGCAGCAAACAGTCCACGCATAATTGGAAGAAGTTTTTGATGAAGCTTTGCCGCTTTGGTAAGGTTGCCGTCAAAGAAAGCAGTAATCATTTCCTGCATTTCATTTCCTACTATATGGGAAGCAACCGAGATAACACCGTCTCCTCCAATCGCCAAAACAGGAAGCGTTAAAGCATCATCTCCACTGTAAAGGGCAAAATCATCGTCTGTTTTGGCGATAATTTCTGCCATTGCATCTAAGTTTCCGCTCGCTTCTTTTACTGCCACTATATTATGGATGCGAGACAATCTGATGACCGTTTCAGGCTGCAATGTAACACTTGTTCTGCCCGGTACGTTGTAAAGTATGATTGGCAAAGAGGTTGCTTCTGCGACGGTTTTGAAATGTTGGTACAATCCTTCCTGATTCGGCTTATTATAATATGGAGTCACGAGCAGAATAGCATCTGCACCGGCTTCCTCCGCTTTTTTCGTCAACTCCACTGTAGCTTGTGTATTATACGATCCAGTGCCAGCAATGACTGGTACTCGCCCGTTTGCCACTTTTTTCACATGTTGGAATAGAGCCATTTTTTCTTCTGATGTTAAAGTGGGCGATTCTCCTGTCGTGCCAGAAACGACAAGAGAATCCGTCCCATTTTCAATCAAATAATCGACTAGCTGAGTTGTTTTCCGAAAATCAATATTTCCTTTTGAATCAAAGGGCGTAACCATTGCCGTCGCAATTCGACCAAATGAAACCATCTTTTCTCCCCCTCTTTTTAAATATTGATGGTTGCTTCGTATTCATTCTGTTCATCTTCCAAATGAAAAGCACTGTGCAGAGCATTTACTGCTTTTACAAGATCTTCTTTTTTGACGAGTACCCAAATGGTGGTATGGCTGTCGGCAGATTGCAATATACGTACTCCTTCTTCAGAAAGAGCAGTCACAATCTTCGCCGTAACTCCAGGAACCCCCGTCATTCCAGCTCCTACAACTGAAACTTTCGCGCATCCTTTTTCGACAATAGGATCATAACCAAGTTCTTTCAAAATCGTCACAGCCCGGTCTGCCATGTCTTCTTGCACGGTGTATACCACACCTGTTGGTGAAATATTGATAAAATCAACGCTGATTTTTTCATTAGCCATCGCTTTAAACACTTCAGACTGCAAATCATATTGATCTTTTTTCGCTTTCACTTTGATTTGGGCTATATCAGAGACATGGGCAATTCCAGTCACTAGCCTTTCTTTAATATCGGTGCCTTTATTCTGCTTGCTCAGTGTTGTAACAAGCGTTCCTACTTCATCAGAATAAGTCGATCGAATGCGAATTGGCACTTTCGCCTGCATAGCAATTTCCACTGCACGAGGATGAATGACTTTTGCACCTTGATAGGCCATATTGCACACTTCATTATACGTAACAACCGATAAAGGCCGGGCATTTTCGACAATACGAGGATCAGCCGTCATAATCCCATCCACGTCCGTGAATATGTCGATCCATTCTGCGCCTAATGCAGCTCCAAGTGCAGCCGCAGACGTATCACTACCGCCACGTCCGATAGTTGTGATCTCACCGTATTTGTCAGCACCTTGGAATCCGGCGACTACAACCGCATCGTGAGTTTCCAGTTCCTTTTTTACCCGATCACATTTCATTTCCAAAATCTTCGCATTGGTATAATCGCTGTTCGTCAAAAATCCGGCCTGCGCTCCTGTGAGAGCAACAGCGGAAATATCGTGTTCGAGGAGCAGATTCGTAAAGACAAGGCTAGAAATAATTTCTCCGCACGATAACAGCAGATCCTGTTCGCGCTTGCTTAGCTTCGTCCGCGCCCCTTCCACCAGGGAAAGGAGCGTATCAGTCGCATACGGCTCTCCTTTGCGCCCCATGGCAGAAACGACAACGACTACTTTATATCCTTCATGAATTGCTTTTTGGATATGTCTTTTTGCGCTTAATCTTGATTTTTCATTGCGCACAGATGTCCCGCCGAATTTTTGTACCACTATTTTCAATTGAATACACCTCGGCATTCCATTCAAGTTGTTTACTACAGCAGTCCCATCTCAATTAATGTTTCAGCGATTTGGACAGAATTCCACGCCGCTCCTTTTAATAGGTTATCAGAAACGACCCACATATGGAAGCCTTTCTCTTCATCTAAATCTTTGCGGATTCGTCCGACAAATACTTCATTCTTTCCAACGGAATAAGCAGGCATTGGATAAATTTGTTCAGCTGGATCATCCTGCAAAACCGCTCCTGGTGCAGTCTCAATCAATTCTTGTATATCGCGGGCTGTGACCCCTTCTTTTTCAATTTCGAAATAAACGGATTCAGAGTGCCCGACAGCAACCGGCAATCTCACACAGGTTGCAGCAATTTTCAGCTCTGGTAAATGCATAATTTTTTTCGTTTCATTAATCATTTTCATTTCTTCAAACGTAAAGCCGTTATCCTGAAATTTATCAATTTGCGGGATAACATTAAAGGCAATTTGATAATGCTTTGGATCTGAAGCGACTGGCAAAACAGCCGGTAAAAATTCTTCTCCGTTGATAATGGCTTTTGTTTGTTCATTTAATTCGTTGATCGCTTTGGCACCTGCTCCTGACACAGCTTGGTAAGTAGAAACGATCACTTTTTTCAGCCCATATTTTTGGCGAATCGGTTCGAGCGCGACCACCATTTGGATAGTGGAGCAGTTTGGATTGGCAATAATTCCTTTATGTTTCTTTAAATCTTCTTTATTCACTTCAGGGACCACTAACGGAACTTCTGGATCCATCCGAAAGGCGCTTGTATTGTCTATGACAACTGCTCCTCTTTTAGCCGCTTCTGGAGCAAGCTGTTTTGAGACGCTTCCTCCTGCGCTAAACAATGCTATATCTACACCTTCAAAACTTTCCGGCTTAGCTTCCTGAACTGTAATCTCCTCATTTTTGATCGTAACGGTCTTTCCCGCTGATCGGGAAGAAGATAAAAGGGTCAGCTTTCGAATTGGAAAATCACGCTTTTCCAACGTTTCAATCATCTGTTGTCCTACTGCACCTGTTGCGCCAACTACTGCTACGTGAAAACCTTTGTTCGTCAATCTCATCTTCTCCTTCCAGTTTCTCCTTATACCACGTAAACGTAAGAGAAACGAACAGCTCCTTAAAACATAGCAATTTCCTTGAATTGTTATTATTTTATCATATTAAAGGATGATGAGAATACTAATTTGAAAAAGTTGTTGAAAATGAGGAGATTTTACTCACTGTCATGAAACCTTTCAATAATCACCGGCTGAAGCTGTTTTCCTTCCAATGCTTTTTCGACTGTATCCTGCAATAAGGACATACATGCAACCATAGAAGTGGGTTTATGGATGGGATCATCTTGACCAAATGGAATAAAAAAGATATTTTTTGACGCCATTAATCGCATAATATTCACCCCGTTTAATCCAAGGGCATCATTCGTAGATATGCCAAGAACAACCGGTTTTTGATTTCGAAGAGTCGCTTTAGCCGCCATCAGCACTGGTGAATCTGTTAATGCATTGGCAAATTTACTGATCGAGTTCCCCGTCATCGGTGCAATAATCATACAATCAAGAGGTTTTTTCGGCCCGAGCGGTTCTGCCTCCACGATGGTGTTAATGACTTTGTTGCCTGTTACTTTTTCTATTTTTTCCACCCATTCTTCCCCTTCTCCAAATCTCGTAGATGTATGTTGGACCGTATAGGTTACAATTGGCACCACTTCTGCGCCTGTGTTCGCCAATTTTTCTAATTCCGGAAACACTTCATCATACGTACAATGCGATCCTGTCAGTCCGAAACCAATTCGTTTTCCTTTTAACATCATGAAGAAATATTCCCCTTTCGTTGATACACATCTTCTTTTAAAAGCTTTGCCAGCACATTGGCCAAAATTTGTCCAGCTGTTTTGGGTGCGACCATTCCAGGAAGACTAAGTGCTAGAATTGCCTTTACTCCTCGTTTTTCCGCATAGCGAAAATCGGTTCCACCCGGTTTGGAAGCTAAATCGATGATAATGGTATGGGACGGCATGTTGGCAATCACGGCAGCCGTTACCACTAAATGTGGAATAGTATTAATGACAATGTCCGCATCACGGACCATATTTTTTATATCTTTAAGAAAGAATGGCGTCATTCCCATTTCGGATATTCTTGCTAAATGCTCGCTTTTTCTAGCCCCCACTTTCGTGTTTGCCCCTAATTGATCGAATGCTCTTGCTACGCTCATACCGACCCTGCCAAAGCCGAGAACGACGACATTCGATCCGTGAATGGTGAAATCTGTATTTTGAATGGCAATCATAATTGTTCCTTCAGCGGTTGGGATCGAGTTATAAATAGCGACATCATCACGTTCAAATAATTTGACCAGTTTTCGGTTTGTTTTTTTGGTTAAATCGTTCAAGTATTGATTGCTAATACCTGAATAAACAGTGCAATGTTGGGGAGTGGCTTGGAGCATATCTTTTGTAAGGACAACCCGCTCATCAGAAAAAATGGTTTCAACCACTCCTTCATGATTGGTTCCCGCTACAGGCAATATGATGGCATCCATTTCAAAAAAAGGAATGTCCTCCATTTTCTCTTTCACAGCTCCGGGAAAAGCATGGTTCAATTGTTCAAATCCGACTAAGTACAATTTGGCGTCTAATTCTGTTAATTTTGAGATGATTTCCAATTCGCGGGCATCTCCGCCGATTACTGCAATTTGCATGCCTGTTAACATATTGAACCCCCTTTGATGATCATAAGATTACTTCTCCATATTCACTTTTTTATTGTATGAAGATTGGTATCAATAGGTGTAATGAGGAGGAAATTTGCGGAGATGAAGGACATCTTTTCATTTTCCTTGTAGTTTCGATACAGAAACCCATTTTCATTCCACCTGGAAAGGGGTGTTAATATAGAGTCTAAAACGAATACATTTCCTTTCCGTGCTTCTTTAGATTAAGACATAAAAAAGGTCTGGTTCACCCGAAGGTTTTGAAGCCAGACCCCTCTATGTCTCTATATTGATTTAGACTGTTCAGGCACTTCTAAAATAATCATATCAGAGCCGATCGTTTTGATAAGCTGCCACGGTACTCGAATCTCGGCATTCTGTTTTTTTACGAGCCATTTACCGGTTGGTATCACCAATTCATAGATTTGGCCGGTTTTTTCGTTAAATTCCAAATCCGTTTGCCCTAGGACACCAAGTCTTTCCGCTTTTTTCAAATCGACGATTTCTTTTCCGCTCAATTCGCTAAGTCTCATGTTCATCACCTTTAATCGCTTTTACTACAATGTATCAGGTGAAATAAATATTTAGAACTTGAAACAGAAGGATAGGAGGATCCTTTTTTATAGTGCTCAAAACGTTTCAAAGATTTGATCAATTGAATAGAGAGAAATGTTTTGTTTTTAAAAAAAGAACCCGCCGTTAAGCGGATTCTAAATAAGACCGTCTTTGTCGTCGAATACGATCATCGCCATAGAACGAACATCCATTCGTATACTCTATTCATGGAAGTTTTCGTCTTATTATTGATTTAAAACGGCAATTAGAGATGTCCTTTCTTGACCGGTTCGCATTTCGTTGTACACTTGTCTTTTAGCGAACAATGAGCACAATATCCTCCTTCTTTCGTTCTTTTCATATATTGATATAAAGTGTATCCGGCATAGCTGAAAACCGCTGCCCCTATTAAAATATTGATGATCATCCACTCTTCACTCCCTTTAGATGAATAATTTGCCGCCTTGATAAATGATGAAAGATAATACATAGGCAATAGCCAATCCATATCCTATCGAAAAAAATGTCCATTTTTTAGAACCGGTTTCATGCCGAATGGCAGCGACAGTCGCCACACATGGCACATATAATAAAATAAATACGATAAAACTATAGGCGGACAACGGTGTAAATGTCCCCATTATAACGCCTTTTAAGGATGCGGTGTTTGCCGTATGATAAATAATATTCATCGTCGACACGACGACTTCTTTTGCTAGAAAACCTGTTAGTAGACTAGCAGCTGCCTCCCATGTACCAAAACCCAATGGAACTAGTAAAGGAGCGATTAGACCTCCAATTTTTGCTAAAAAACTTTCGTCCATAGAAACCCCAATGCCTCCAGGGCCAATATAAGAAAGCAGCCAAATAAACACCGATCCTCCAAAAATAAACGTACCTGCCTTGCGCACAAAACCTTTGCCTTTGTCCCATGTACTGAGCCATAGTGTTTTCCATTGTGGTATTCGATAGGGCGGAAGTTCAATAACAAAGATGGAAGCTTCGTTTTTTAGAACGGTGCTGGAGAACAATTTTGCCATTAAAAATGCCACCGTGATTCCAAGTACATATAATGAGAACACGATTTCCCCTTGGTGGTGGTCAAAAAACGCTCCCGTAAACAAAGCGTAAACGGGAAGCCTTGCCGAACAGGACATGAGCGGCGTCAGTAGTATCGTAAGCAGTCGTTCTTTCGGCTGTTCGATTGTTCTCGCAGCCATCACACCGGGGACGTTGCATCCAAAACCAATTACCATTGGGATAAAGGCTTTGCCATTTAGACCGACTTTTTCCATCAATCGGTCCATCACCAACGCCGCACGAGCCATATAACCGGAATCTTCAAGGAATGAAATAAAGAAAAATAACACAAAAATTTGCGGTACAAACACTAAAACTCCGCCTACTCCTCCGACAATCCCATTAAGCACCAACGCCCGCACAAACGTCCCGGCATGAATAGAAACCAACAATTGTTCTATCCAGCTTGTAAGAGGCCCGTTGAAAAAACGGTCCAGCATGTCCGAAAGCGGAGTACCGATCCAATTGAACGTCATCATAAACAAGAAATACATAAAAGCAAGAAAAATCGGAACCCCTAAAATTTTATGAGTCAGAACAGCATCTAAACGTTTTGTCCAATTGACGGCTGACGCTTTCTCCTCCATGCTGATGCATTCGTTGACGATTTGACTAATCCAATTTTTTCTCGTATTGAATATCGAACGGCTCACGGTTGAAGCGCCATGTTTTTTTAGCTCCTGATTGACCCTCTCGATCTGTTGTTTCAGCTCTTCTTTTGAAATCCATTCTTCGGCAAATTCCACCGCATAGGGATTTTGATCAAGTAGATGAAGAGCCAGCCATCGCGCCGAAAAAGGAAGCTTCTCTTCTGGCAAAAGACGGACAATAGAATCAATTGCCCTTTCAACAATATCACCATAATAGAGAGCAACAGGCTTTGTTTGAATTGGCTGATTTAATAACAAGCTTATTTCCTTGCATCCCTTTCCAGTTCGAGCAATGACGGGGATCACAGGCGCACCCAATCTTTTGGAAAGAAGCTGGTCATCAATTTTCATTCCTCTCCGCTCTGCAACATCGACCATATTGAGGCAAATGATAACCGGCTTTCCGTACTCCAGCAGTTGAACCGTTAACTGCAAATTTCGTTCCAATTGCGATGCATCGACAATATTCAACAATGTTTGAGGATGTTCATGGAGCATAAATCGAATGACAACCGCTTCGTCTTTTGAAAGAGGATTAAGAGAGTATACTCCCGGAAGATCGATTAAAAATCCATTTTCTGTTTTTAACTTGCCAACTTTTTTTTCAACCGTTACACCGCTCCAGTTTCCTACATGTTCGTATGATCCAGTTAAGCTGTTGAACAAAGAAGTTTTTCCGGTATTTGGATTTCCAATAAGTGCTGTTTCGCTCATATCTTTTTCACCTTCATTTTTCTAGCATCCTTGCGACGAATTCCAATCAATTGGCCGGAGCATTCTAAAAGATATGGCCCTCCTAACGGCAAAATGCGGCGTAATGTCACATACGATCCTTCGTCTAATCCTATATGCAACAAGCGCTTCTTTACCAGTTGTTGTACTCCTTCTAAAGTAGCGATATAAGCGCTTTCTCCTTCTTTCAATTCTACTAGCGTCATATCCAAACCCTTCTTTCAACCTATGAATGATCGCTATTCATCCATTCTTATGGCAATATATCATGGAAGTGAATTAAGAATGATAATACTTCTCAATAACTTTCATCTTATTTTAACACGTCTAAGAGGATTTGGAAAAATCAATTTTTACATTTTTTATATTTTGTCCCCAAAAGGAGTAGCGGGCAAAGGAGGCAGCATGTTTCATTAGTAATTGAATACAAATGGATTTTCATGTATAATTTCTTTAGTTTGCAAAAGGAGAGTCGTCATGACAACAATTATGAGTGATAATTTGACTGATCTCGCATTTTACTCTCTCTATATGAGCTTGGTTCTCCATTTTGTATTTGCATTAACACTTCACTGGATTGTCAAGTATTCTTCGAAAAAAACATACTACACAATAGCTGAACGGAAAACTCAAGAAACGGTATTGCTTTCCGTCAAGCAAAACACCCTTCTCCCTGCCGTTCGGTTTGTGTCTTGGCTGCCAAAGTCCGTTTGCCGAAAAGAATCATCGCGGGATAACGAAGATCACTGTATTCCTTCTCTTTCTGCCGCAGCTGTTGGGAATTTTTTTATGGAGGAGGATGTATGTTGAAAAAATACTTTTCGTTATTGACCCTTATTCTTATTTCTTCTGTTTTTTTATCCGGGTGTTCCAGCGCCCAACAAAAGGGACATTTTTTTCATGATTACTTTGTAGAACCATTCATAAAATTGATTCATGCCATTGGTTCATTTTTGGGCGGTAATTACGATTTGGCCATCATTGTGATTACATTACTTGTGCGAATTATATTAATGCCGTTTATGTTGAATACCATGAAAAAGCAGCAAGAAATGAAAGAAAAAATGGATAAAATTAAACCAGAAGTGGAAAAAATTCAAAAACGCATCAAATCGGCGAAAACAAAAGAAGAGCAAATGAGGCTGCAGCAAGAAATGATGCAGCTGTATCAAAAACATGAAATCAATCCTTTTTCAATGGGCTGCCTTCCAATTGTAATTCAAATGCCAATTTGGATGGCTCTCTATTATGCGATCCGAATTTCTGAGGATATTAAAAAAGCCGACTTTTTATGGTTCAAACTAGGCCATCCTGATATTGCCATGGCCATTATCGCCGGGATTATGTATTATTTACAATTTCGTGTTTCCATGATAGATGTTCCAGAAGACCAGAAAAAACAAATGCAAATCATGGGACTAATGTCTCCGTTGATGATTTTATTCATTTCGTTCTCAACCCCGGCCGCACTGCCGCTTTACTGGGCTGTGAGCGGATTGTTTCTAATTGGACAAACATGGTTGTCGAAGAAATTTTACCAAAATCAAAAAATGCGTGAAGGACAGTAATAACGTTTCATCATGAAAATATGAATGAACGGGCTGACAAGAAGTGCTATGCTCCCCTTAAGGTAGACAGATTAAAAATAAAAAAATCTGTTTTACTTTAAGGGGAGTTTTTCTATGCCTTTCAGATCCCAATACGCTATTCTCTTGTGATAAAATATAAATAAATTCTCGGTCAACGTGTTTTATTCAGAAAACGATGAAATTGAACTTTAGTCATTTCTCTTTTTCTTTATAAAGACGTCTCTTAGTGAGAAAAAAAACACCCCCCGCCATCACGAGGAGGATAAGTGATGAATAAAAGACTTTTTATCAAAGTATCCGGAAAAGTTCAAGGTGTAGGATTCCGTTATTACACACAACAAAAGGCTCACCAATTAGGTCTTAAAGGCTGGGTGCGAAACGAAATGGATGGGTCAGTTGAAATAGAAGCCGAAGGGGATGAAATGTCTCTGGCCGAGTTGATTTCATTCCTAAAAAAAGGGGCAAGCCCCCGCGGAAGAGTGGACCAAATCCAAGTCGTCGAAAAAGAACCGAAAGAAAGCGAAAGAACATTTACCATCCTATACTAATACGAAATCCAAAAAACTTCTTGATTATTGAGTAGACCATTTCGTCACAACAGTACCATTCAGAATGGTTCATTCCGTTTCTTTTCATATGGACATGTACCCAATCTTGACATAATCCGTGTGGTGATAACCATTTCCATGTATAATCACACTCTCTCATTATAATGAAAAATGGCTGTCCAAAAAGTCAGGGTAACTGACTTTTTGGAGCCCCGTTATTTTTCATATTTTTATAAAAAAATACACAAAAAAATCGTCCCTTCTTGTAAAATGAAGTTACCACACCACATTTCAGAAAGGACGATTTTTTATGAGCAATCAAATGATTACTACTGAAAATAATAACACACAATTGACATTTCTTCCAGAGACTGAGGAAAAAAAGACTTCGAAAAGAGAATTTCCCCCTACTTTCAAACCCTATGACAATCGCCAAATCCATGTGATTTTTGATCTTGAATCGCTCATACCAGAACATCATGTCGCACGTGTGGTGGATGAAATGGTAGAAGCTGTACCAGATGAGCAATTGTTTTCTCATTATAAGGGTGGTGGCAGAAGTTCCTTTCATCCCAAAATGATGCTGAAAATCATTCTATTTGGTTATTCCCAAAAGGTTTATTCCTGCAGAGGAATCGAAAAGCTCATAAAAGAAAACATCCCAGCTATGTGGTTAGCAGCGATGCAACAGCCGGATTTTCGCACGATCAACGAGTTCCGTGGGAAACGGATGAAAACCTTGATGGATGAGTTATTTGAAGCCATGATTCAGAAATTGATGGAAGAAAAATACATCACGATGGAAAACTACTTTTTGGATGGCACCAAGATTGAAGCCAATGCCAATAAGTATTCTTTCGTGTGGAAAAAATCAACGGTAAAATTGGAAGCGACATTAAAAGAAAAAATTCAAGAAACCCTGCAACATATTCATGAATTAACAGAATTAGAAGCTGGAACGGAAGAAAAAGAAACCGAACAAAATGCAGAGATCACCGAACATCATCTAGAGACAGTCGCTAAGAAAATAGAAGAAAAGGTCGAAACGCTAACAGAGGAAATAGAAAAGGAAACAGATACAAAGATTCGTAAGGAAAAGCGACAAGAGCGCAGTAAATGGAAGAAACCTTTAAAGCTGATTCGGGAAAATTTCTTACCGAGACTAGCGAAATACAAGGAACAGAATGAAATCTTTGGCGACCGTAACAGCTATTCCAAAACGGACAAAGACGCAACCTTTATGCGCATGAAGGAAGATCCTATGAAAAACGGTCAGCTTAAGCCGGGGTATAATGTTCAAATGGGGACGGAGAACCAGTTTATCTTGTTTTATACCATTCATCAACGACCTACAGACACGCGTTGTTTCATCCCGCATTTGGAGAAACTGGCGTCTACTTCTTTACCGATGCCCAAAAGAGTCATCGCGGATGCAGGATATGGCAGTGAAGAAAACTATGTATATGCGGTTGGTGATGAGAAAGAGCCTCGATTTGAGTTTCTCATTCCTTATGGATCGTATGTACAAGAACAGACACGCAAGTACAAAAAGGACATCAAAAATGCGAAAAACTGGACCTATTGTGAGCAAGATGATTGTTTTATTTGCCCGAATGGAAGGAAAGTGACGTTTAAAAAATACCAAAACAAAAAGAATCCGTCTGGTTATGAGCAAAGCTTCAAAATATACGAATGTGAAGATTGTACAAATTGCCCATTGAAAGTGAAATGCACGAAAGCGAAGGGAAATCGCCAAGTTCACTGGAATACCGTCTTCGAGGAAATGAAAGCGAAGGCAAAAACAGCCCTTGAAAGTGAAGAGAAAACGGCCATCTACGCTCGGCGCAAAGTCGAAGTAGAAAGTGTGTTCGGTCACATCAAGGGCAATCGGTCGTTCCGCCGGTTTTCTTTACGGGGCCTCGACAAAGTACATGTCGAGTTTGGGATTGTAGCATTAGCCCACAATATACTGAAAGTAGCAGGCATCCGCCAGCTACTTTCGGAGAAAAATCGAAAAAATACAAAAGCAAGTGGAGAAAAACGGCTCGTTTTTCTCCACTTGCTTTATTTTAGGGACTTATCAGACAGCCCCTTGCTTGTTTTAAATTTCCATAATGATTGGAAGGATCATTGGGCGCCGCTTCGTTTTTTCATATAAGAACGGTGCCAAGGTGTCGGTAATTTCGTTTTTTATTTCTGACCATTGAGACGTTTTGCGTTCCAACATTTTGTTGATATGCTTTGTAATCATCGCTTGAGCTTCGTTGATAAGATCGCCGGATTCCCGCATATAGACGAATCCGCGAGAGATGATGTCAGGACCCGCTGCGATTTTAAATTCTTTCATATTGATGCTGACGACTACGATCACTAAACCTTCTTCCGACAAAATTCGGCGATCTCTTAATACAATATTTCCGATGTCTCCAATTCCGCTTCCATCTATATAAATGGAACCTGAAGGTATTTTTCCTGCGATCGATGCCGAATTTTTTCCAAGAGCGAGTACATCGCCGTTATCCATTAAGAAACAATTTTCTTCTGGAATACCACAATCCATCGCAAGTCTTGCATGCATTTTTTGCATTCGATATTCTCCGTGGATCGGCATGAAAAATTTCGGTTTAATAAGTCGGAGCATTAATTTTTGTTCCTCTTGTCCGCCATGCCCAGATGTGTGAATATTATTCAAGGAACCATGAATGACATCCGCACCTGCACGGTAAAGCAAATTGATGGTGCGATTAATGCTGATCGTATTACCTGGTATAGGCGAAGAGGAAAATACGACTGTATCTCCAGGCTGAATTTGAATTTGCCGATGGGTTCCATTAGCGATTCTCGAAAGGGCTGCCATCGGCTCTCCTTGGCTTCCTGTACAGAGTATCGTTACTTTATGGGCAGGCAGGCGATGAAGCGTTTGCGTGTCAACAAACGTATCTTTCGGACAGCGAATATAACCAAGCTCTTGCCCAATTTCAATAGCTGATTCCATGCTTCTTCCAAAAACGGCAATTTTCCGGTCATTTTGAACTGCTGCTTCGGTTACCTGCTGGAGACGGTGAATATTTGATGCGAATGTGGCAAAAATAATCCGGCCTTTTACTTTTCGAAAAATAGACTCAATGCTTTCTCCTACCCGCCGTTCCGACATAGTAAATTCAGGCACCTCACTATTAGTGCTGTCCGAAAGCAGGCATAGCACACCTTCTTTTCCGATTTCCGCCATTTTTGTTAAGTTGGCAGGTTCACCGACAGGAGTAAAGTCGAATTTGAAATCTCCTGTGTGAACTATATTTCCAGGAGGAGTTTTGACAACAATTCCGTACGAATCTGGAATGCTGTGTGTTGTCCGGAAAAAGGTGACGGACGTTTTGCGAAATTTAATCACGTCATCTTCGCGAATTTCGTGCAGTTTCGCTTGTTTTAAAAGACCATGTTCTTCCAGCTTATTTCGAATTAAACCAAGAGCCAATTTTCCGCCGTAAATCGGAACATTTACCTGCCGTAGAAGATATGGTATTCCACCGATATGATCTTCATGTCCATGTGTTATAAACAGACCTTTGATCTTATCTTCATTTTTGACTAAATAGCTGTAATCTGGAATGACATAGTCAATTCCAAGCAACTCGTCTTCCGGAAATTTGATTCCAGCATCGATAAGGATGATTTCATCTTGAAACTGTACGCCATAAGTGTTTTTTCCGATTTCGCCCAATCCTCCTAAGGCAAAAACGGCTGCTTGATCATTTTTTACAAATTTCATATATGTCTATTTCTCCACCTTAAAGTCTTCTCTTTGTTTTTCATATTCCAAATAGGCCCCTTCCAATGGCTGAATATATTCGATACTAATGGGGCGATCTTTTAATTTTTGGCGTACATCCCTTTCAGAGTCTGCTTCTATAAACAAAGCGACTGTATTTTCGCGAGTTGGAACCTCCGTATTTGAATCTTGATAGTAAACTTTGTAAATCAATGTATTCACTCCTTTGCCGTTTTTAGTAACTTTTTCTATTATATAAAAAGTTATTAACTTTTTCATGCATTTCATAGCACCTAATCTTTTCCGATAAATTGTACGCAAAACAGTTCATAAAGATAGCCCTCCCAAAAGAGAAGGGCGGTGCCAAAGAACTATGCGATAGACTTTTTCCGTAATAGGTCTTTCCACTGTTTTAGGAGCTTTTTTTTAAGCTTCTTTAACATAGTGGATC
>JADBKC010000204.1 GCA_014896555.1 Caryophanales bacterium
AAATGGGGTGAAAAACATGAAAAGTTATTCTCAAAACGATGTGGAAATCAACGATAAACAATTCGAGTTAGATGAAAATAAATCAAAAAAGAAACAAAAAGTAGCAAACAAAAATCATAGACAAAATTTTTCTAAATGGCGTAAGATAAATTCGGATTATTGTTCGTATTCACGCCCAGAACTTTTAGAGCGCGTTGATCTTCTACCAAATCAAGTTGATGTTGATCAAACTGACGAGCTGTTTCGTAAAGTTGTTGTACGTGCACAAACACAATTAAGAAATGATGCTGGTGACAAAAAGATGAAAACAGCTGGTATTTTTGGTGTACCCGACGGTATTGTCGTTGAAAAAGGTAAAATTACAAAAGTAGTTGAAGCCAAAGATTGGGAACCGGATGTATGGAAAAAAATGGCTGAATTTGCTAAAAGAGATCCTGAAAACTTTGTGAAAACAAAATCAGATAAAAAGAAATATAGGAATATACAATTTGATAAACACATGCGTAGCATACAATATATACTAGACAATCTGCATGTTTTTCCTGAAGCGCGTCAGCTTGGGATCGCCAAAAAAACAGATATCAATGATCTTATCTATGTGCTTAAAGTTAAAACAACCGATCCTAAAGATGCTATCGAAACGATACGTGAGACGTATGAAAAGCAAGGCTATAAAACCGAAGTTCAATATGTAGATCTAGAAAGAAAAATGCAAGAATTTGAAAAATCATGTCAGAACTTAAAAGCAGGCAAAAGAGAAAACATAAATACTAAAAGACCCAAACTGACTATATAAAAAGAATCCATTGGAAGAACACCAAGAAAGCAGTCGTAAAACGAAACTTAATTTTTTTGTCAAAAATATTAGTCATTAACTTTAGCGCAGACAAAAGCTGAACGCTTCATCTAATCAATTCTTGCAATTTTTCAGCAAGTAGATGATAAGCGGCATAATATATAATATAAAGGTGCGAAGGAGAGGAAAAATATTGATTTCATTGGAAACTTCCTCAACAAAAGACCCTGTTACAATCGTTCATCTTGAACGATGGGCGAAAGGTATTTATAACTATGAACACATCTATGGTCAAAAACTGGATACGTATGTCGCTTTTGAACCGCACCCAAGTGCAAAGCAATTAAATTTTTCTGATCCTCTTTATAATCGACTTCAACAATGGTATGATCTAAGCAAGCAGGAACGGCTTGAAGTCTTAAGAGATCTCGATCATGAGCATGCCAAGCAATCGGGACGATACGATGAAGGAAAGCTTGACAAACAACCTATATTAGAGATTTTAGGTGACAGTCCATCAACATTTGAAAAGTTAGAAGCAAAATTTAGTTTTGGTCTTAAGGGCGATGCTTCTGCTTCCTTTAAAAAATCCTTTAAAAATAACGAGGCAATTGATAATATTGATTATAAAATAAGAATTCATCCTGTATTGATCAGTGATGATCTTGTCAACAATAAAATCGAACTTAAAAAAACAGAACTTCTTCTGGAGCGATTAAATGAAAAGGGGTTGGATCCTGACATACATTCATTAACCTCACTGAATGATTATGATAAGTCAATTCGTAAATATAAATCGCACTTAGTACCCATCACGCAAGCGACCATGTTAGAGGAGTTTAATGATCAAGAAGCAGAAACATATGTCTCAATAAGCTTACAACATCAGGGTGTAAATCCTACACTTAAAACGATTCAAAATGGAATAGAATCATTAAAGAACACATATGATTCATTACAAAAAATGCATTTACGTTTTCGAAACATATCGCGAGAGGTAATGCAGTTGTCTAAAGACCACGGGATCATCTTAAATCCAGAAGATGAAGCGATGATACGACAAAATGCAGTGAAAGAAACGGTTTTAGAAGCAATGGAAACGACTTTGCATGAAGGTCGACATATTTATCAATTTCAATCGGTTCTTGAGCCGGATCGACTCAAAAAACATGTTGATCCTGAAGTGAGGCAATCCTGGGAAAAGCAACAAGTCATGCTCGAAAATCAAGTGAAAGACGATCCTTACTGGCTTTACCGTATGCAGTCAGTAGAAGTCGATGCGTATATGTATGGAAGCACAGCCAAGGTAGACATACTAACAAAACATATCACCTTTCAACCGTCGAAACAATTAAAAACACAGTTAGAATCACAGTTATTGGATGCAACGTTGAGCATATTTGAAAAAGATGTTTCAGTGTTAAAAAGTAAAGAGCCCAAGTCTTCTAAAGTTCGCTTGTAATTTTCATGACGTGAATGACCATGGTGTAAAATCAATAACTACATTTAAGGTGAATCCAAAAAAGTGAGGATGATGAGCGGATGGCTGATGAATCACTATGGATATGGGGCAATGCAATATATGGAATGTATCCAATCAAGACACAAAAAACCATTCAACATGTCATCGCTGAAGGGATGCATGTACTTATCTTAACCGTCGATGGAGAAGTCTACGCATGGGGTGAACATGCTGTACGACCGGGAGATACTATTTTAAAAAATAATCGCACGGAAATCGCTGAAGATTGGTCTTCCTGGTATGGCACAGAAGCGCACCGGCTTCAGGAACTTACGCATGTTAAGGAAATCGCTTTGGATCCTCGCGGTTTTTTTGCGTTGGCTCGTAAAGAAGATGGTTCGATTTGGATTTGGGGAGAAAATACAATCACAAATATTCCTCGAGCCGTTCCCCTTACAAACGTACCCATTGTCAAACGATCTCATGAGAGTATAAGTGTCAAATCAGATGGTTCTTTTTATTTGGTTGACGATCAAGGGAAACTTTGGTTCATTGCTCTTATTTTTACAAAAAATGCATCTTCTGCACATTCCTTTGTAAGAGTTGAAACACGAATATGTAACCATCCTTTCCATGAGGCTGTGCAAGAAGTTTCTGCAGGTCCCTATATTACCCTGATAAGAACGGTATCTGGGCGGGTATGGATGAAAGGTGCTGGAAATGATGTGT
>JADBKC010000205.1 GCA_014896555.1 Caryophanales bacterium
TTCTGCCCCACCTTAAAAAAATAAATTTAGTGTCTTGACAATGGGGTCCACCATACAACTTTTGCAATTCCAGCAAGGACATATAAGTCGGTAATTTACTATCGGTTTTAGGAGTATCAATTCCGATCATAAAATCGTTGTCGATTAGATTTTCTTTGACACAGTATTTACTGAACGATTTCAAGCAAGAAATTCTCCGATAGATTGTTCTAGGCTTGACATTTACTTTTGTAATCTGATGCTGGATGAAGCGACGAACATGTGTTTTGTAATGTCATTAAGTTGTACAGAATAACCATGTTGGATTAAGAAGTTCTCGAAACATCTCAAATCATAAGCATAACCATCAACGGTGTTAAGTGAATAGTTTTTTTCAATTTGCAAGTACATTCGTAGACGCAAAAAATTATGAGGAACTTAGGTTAACAAGTTCCGAATAATTGATTTTATGGGCACTTGAGGGAAGAAACCCTCAAATTTCGGGGGGATTGGTTAGTTTACATAATATATATTATAGGAAGTTAGCGTTAATGAGTCTCATAATTGAAGTAAACTTTTTATATTGAGACAAAATGAAAATTTTGAAACGCTGATCTTAATTTTCATTTCAACCAATTATAAATCTTTCGGCATTCATTTTGAACGTCTGATTGATACGATAATGATTTTACTTTTTGGCTTAAACATCCCACAAATTTAAACCAATTTATTTTTGCATCCGTCATTATGCTTCGTATCACCTTTATTTTCCATACAGAATAAAGTAATTGTAAGAAATTATTTGAGTCTATCCCATCCAATATTTCAGCGAAAAAGCTATTCCTGTAATTTACAATTCATTTTTCAGTTGTCCTCCTCCCTATTCTCCGCCAAAGAGTAATTCTGATGCTGCTGTCGCAGGGGACACACCATTTGGTATTAGTTAAATAAGATGGATATTTGAGATCATGCGGAGATATTTACTGGAATGATCCCCTTCTACTTTCGCATAGCATGAAACGCTAAATTTCAATTTAACTGCTTCAAAACAGTTGCCTAACTATCCTTCTTTCTTTTTGCTTCGACATTCCATCTTGTCAGTGTTACAATGCGTTCGTATTATTAAATAAAAGACAATTTTCTTATCTTTTTTTGAAACCATTTGGCCTTTCGTTCGTAAAAAATGTAAGGAGGCGATTTGATGCTAAAAAAATTTTTAAAAAAAATTCTAGACTCGTCTACTTACCGTCACGATTCTTATTCTAGCAGTAATCACAGCTGGAAATGGGATAGAAGGCACTCTTCCCACTACGGTCACCATTACTATAAGAAAAAATCGAGATCGAGCGGATTTTTCTTCCGTTCCCATAGCAGCTAATACATGTTGCGAATGAAGAAGTGGATGGACATATTCGAAAGGCCATTAAAAATTGGGACGATTCTCAAAAATCGCTATGAAATCCTTCGTTTGATGGGAAAAGGAGGATATGGGCTAGTATATGAAGCGTTTGATTACTCACTTGGTCAAAAAGTGGTTGTCAAACAATTAAGGAAACGAAGAGAGAAATCCAAAAAAGAATGGCTTGCTTTTGAAAATGAAGCTGCCATATTGAAGTCTCTTTCCCATCCAGCCTTTCCTTCCTACGTCGATTCTTTTCAAGATCAAACTGGAAGATTTATTGTAATGGAAAAATTGGACGGGTGCTCTTTCGAAGAGCTTATTTTTCAACAAAAGCAGGAATTTAATCATGACGATTCCTTGCGTATCCTTTTAGATGCTTTAAAACTTGTCCATTTTTTGCATAGCCGAGGGATTATACACCGAGATTTGCGTATTCCCAATATCTTGATGAACAACGATCAGCTGTTTATTATTGATTTTGGTTTAGCGCGTCGAATAGGAGATCGTGACGATTTCAATGAGAATCCTTCCAACCATCTTGCGCGACAATCCATCTCGTTTCAAGAAGATCTAATGGCACTTGGCCATTTTGTCCTCTTTTTGTTATATTCAACCTATAAGCCTGTTTCCATAAGGGAAAAAAGCTGGGAAGAAGAGTTGAAATTGCCTAGAAAAACAAAAGAGGTCATTCGGCGAATGCTTCATATCAGTCCTCCTTATGATTCAGTGGAGCAGACCATAGAAGATGTCCAGAGCATCCTTTTTTCAAGTCCAAAATCGCAAATAGAAAAATCGTTGTTCATTACTCAAAACGGGTAACACGTAGCAGGCTGTCGACCGAGCTAACTGTAGCTTTGAAATAAAGTTTGTTCAAATTATTTTTATAAACCCTGATAAGAGAATACAAGATAAGAGCGTGTTTTGAACAATCTTTTTTCAAAACACGCTCTTATAATATTTAAAAACCTCATTCATCTATAATAAAGTTTGATCATTTTTGAAATTTCTCCTTACACGATCTAACCCTAGAGTTTAAGTACAATATTTCACAATCTTCACCTGCTGCGTTAATGATTAGTTTAGGGATTCTTCAATTCTATCCAACCATTCATTTACGAGAGTGTTAAAAAGTTGTGGTTGTTCAATTTGTAAATTGTGACCTTTTGTTGTATCTTAACCAAGTATACTCATCAAGTACAACATGATTATTTCTAAAATCTTCTAATTCCTCCTCTGATAAATTTTCAATAAATTTTTCATCTGTTCTTAATATTTTATGTTTCTCAACTGTTCTATTTTCTGGGAGAGGAATAATGACAGGACATATAAATGCTGCGCCGTGTACTTGTTCTTGGCACTTCTCAATAATCCCTCTAGCTATATAGCCACCGTAAGATTCTCCAACAATTACGTAATTTTGATTCGGAATGACAGCTTGAATAAAATCTAAAACAGCATGTAACATTTCATCAGAACTGCTTATTTCGTTATATTTTTTTGTTAATCCCATTCCAGGTAGGTCAATATAATACGGCGCCACCCATCCTTCTTAGCAAATATAGGTTCCATACAACCACTCATTAAACGATGGTCAGGA
>JADBKC010000206.1 GCA_014896555.1 Caryophanales bacterium
CGATCTATTTGCAAAATTTGCTGGGATTTACACCGCTTCAAGCCGGATTGTTAATGCTTCCGGGTGCACTTGTTATGATGGTGATGTCGCCCGTCTCAGGTATGCTATTTGACAAAGTAGGACCGCGGCCGCTGGCGGCAGTTGGCTTACTTGTCACGATCTTGACAACGTATGAATTTACTCGCTTATCCATCCATACTTCTTATGAACATATTTTAGGCCTTTATATGATTCGTTCTTTTGGGATGTCGCTTTTGATGATGCCGATTATGACAGCCGGAATGAATCAATTGCCTAAACATTTGAACAGCCATGGAACGGCGATGATGAATACACTTCGTCAAGTATCCGGTGCGTTAGGAACCAGTTTAATTACCACCATCTATTCCAACCGGACCGATTTTCATTATGCGGACTTGGCGGATAATATGAGCACAGCTGATCCAACGTTTATGCAGTCGTTTCAAGCTTTTGTCCATTCGATGGCGGTATCGACGCATTTGCCGGTGGAAATGGCGCAGCAATTTGCTGTTTTTTCGCTTTACCGTCAAATCCTGCTAAAAGCGAATGTTTATGGAATCAATGATGCCTTTTATTGGGCGACTGGATTATGCGTCATTGGGCTCGTCCTTAGTCTATTTTTGCGTGATGTCCGAAAAGACAAAGAACGCAATCAAGTGGCAGAAAGAAAGCAAAATGTTCCAATGCTTCCTTCTCCTTCCGAGCGGCCGAAGGAAGTGTAAGACGAGTTTCATAGAACAGGAGGATAGACTCTATGAAGATTTATGTGGTATATGACAGTGAGGGAGGACATACAAAAGCGCTTGCTGAAGCCATTGCGGATGGTGCGAAGAAAGTGCCGCAAGCGGAAGTATGGATCGATCATGTGAAAGATGCCGATATTTATAAACTTTCGGACATGGATGCGATTATTTGGGGCGGACCGGGACATTTTGGGACGATCAGCTCAGGATTGAAAACTTGGATCGATCGGCTCGGCTACCTTTGGGCTGAAGGAAAGCTAGTGAATAAAGTGGGGGCTGTTTTTTGCACGACTGCTACGGTTCATGGCGGCATTGAAGCCACCATGCTGAACTTGATCACCCCTATGCTTCATCACGGAATGATTATTGTCGGCCTGCCCGCTAATCTTCCCGAGAATGCTTATTATGGATCGTATTACGGTGTGGGCGTCAGCTGCCCTCCTGATTCCCAGGATCCTATCGACAAAAATGGGTTGGAATTAGGAAGAGCCCTAGGTGAGCGGGTGGCTCGAGTGGCTAAGAAAATGGCAGAGGAAGAGTAGGGGGATGAGCGGATGCTGACAACGATTATTTGTATCATCCTTTCGATTTTGGTTCTCACTGGTTTAGTGACTGTCAATACCCGTGCCGTCACGAAGGAACCATCAGGCCGATCGGAGGAAGAACGTACTCAACGTCAAGAAGAGGAAGAGTCCGAAACAGATCGGCCGCCGCTTTCCCAATCTGACGATCATATCCGGCAGCACGACGACGAGGATCTTCAATCGATCATGGCGGACGACGAGTATCGGAAAGTCCTGAAAAACTTTTGGAAACAAGTTTCGAAAGACGCCGACCATCCAGATGCGGATAGCCCTTCAAAAGAGGAAGATGCTATAAAAGATGAACAATATCGGGAAGCTTTGCGTTTGATGAATAAAGATCAAGATGACCAATAAAAACCATCAGCAGAAACTTGTCTTTCTGCTGATGATTCCTTTTTTGGCGTTTATCCAATATGTATGGTATCTTACCTAATTCATAACCGATTGAAAAAGGAATCGTTTCCATTGGGTATGAAGAACGAACTAAGCCAATAGGCAGGCGATATTTTTTGCCTTAATTAATCAGAAAATTTTAAATTTTTATTATGAAAATTCCTTTCATACAAAAACAAGGAAAAAATAGGTGGAATAGAAGTTATTGTATTTTTTTCCTGCAACGCATGAAACAAACACTCGAAACCACCTATGCAATTGGTGTATAATTCAAAAGCAGATAAGTGCGTCATCTTCATGTACGATTGAATGACCGCGTGAAAAGATCCGTATCCGCACCTTGAAAGGAATATTTTAGAAGTTAGAAAGTTTTGTGAATCATTTTGTGTTGGAAAGAGAGTGGAACTTCATGGGACGAAAATGGAATAATATTAAAGATAAGAAAGCTGCAAAAGATGCGAATATGAGTCGAATTTATGCAAAATTTGGACGTGAAATTTATGTAGCAGCCAAGCAAGGTGAACCAGATCCGGAAGCCAACCGTGCGTTAAAAGTTGTTCTGGAGCGCGCAAAAACGTATAATGTGCCAAAAGCGATTATTGATCGTGCGATTGAAAAAGCGAAGGGCGGTTCAGATGAAAACTATGATGAACTTCGTTATGAAGGATTCGGACCAAATGGATCGATGGTGATCGTGGATGCACTTACGAATAATGTGAATCGTACGGCATCAGAAGTGCGTTCAGCGTTTGGAAAGAATGGCGGTAATTTAGGTGTGAGTGGATCGGTAGCTTATATGTTTGATGCCACGGCTGTTATTGGAGTCGAAGGGAAAACAGCCGATGAAGTACTGGAATTATTATTAGAAGCAGATGTGGACGTACGTGACGTTTTTGAAGAAGATGACACGGTTATCGTATATGCTGAACCTGATCAATTTCATGCCGTTCAAGAAGCATTCAAAAATGTTGGAATAACGGACTTTAAAGTGGCGGAATTAACGATGATTCCGCAAAATTACATCACCCTTTCAGAAGAAGATCAAGCAAAATTTGAAAAAATGATTGATGCATTAGAAGATTTAGAAGATGTTCAACAAGTGTACCACAATGTGGATGTAGGGGAATAATTTCTAGAAATAGTCTTCAAAAGAACGATCCAGCAACAACAAAGGTTGCTGGGTTTTTTTATGGTTTGAAAATCT
>JADBKC010000207.1 GCA_014896555.1 Caryophanales bacterium
TTTTCCACAAATTCGTTTTTAAGTCCGTCGCCTATACCGATTACTTTTACTTTATCTGGATTATCTTTTGATACATCAATTGATACATCAATGTATGGATGGAAAATTGGGGCAGGTACTTTAACGGTGGCGGCAATGAATAAAAGGGGAATAATTGGATTGAGTTCACCACTAGATTTGGCGCGTAAGGCGTTTTTGATGACACAAATTACATCACACAGCCTCTGCCTCTTCTTTTTCTCTGTAAGTTCAAACTTGACCCAGAAGGGCCCTGATGATTTAAGTTCTTTTACCTTAATCTTACCTATTTCACCTTCCTTTTCTTGGACAGAATAAATCTCTTCTCCGCTTAGTGATGTATCAGGTTCTTTCGTACTTGGGATCTCCCTTTTCGCACCTATCTCTAAGATCAACCTCTTATTACCGCGGTCATATTCCGGTTCCTTGCTTACAGCAAAGGTATACCTTTTGGATTCGTCGTCATATGAAAAGTCGAAAATGCGGAACTTTGACTTCCCCTTGTCCTTAAAGACAAGGTGTTCTTCAACATTTTGTTTTGGCGGGTTTTTCTTCATTAAAGCCTCGTCTACAGTTAATGTTAACCCATCCACGTATATTTTTTTGCCATCTACTTCGTAATAGGGACGATCTTCGTCGTCCTTTTTTTCTTCCACCTTATCGATGGTAATTGATTGGGGTTTCGCAATGAGAAGAAAGAGTTTGTCGGCTTCGTACTTGCAATCTTCAACCATCCAGATGTCCTTGCCTATTATTTCGACGTCGAGAGTGAAGCTGACTTTGTAGAACGAGTTATGTTCTTCCTTGTTTACGGGGCTAGGGTTAACATTGAGACCTTGCTGCTTACCACGAGCTACTAAATCATGGTTCGCATAGAACGCAAGATCGGCTTCATAAGGCGAAAGAGATACGGCTTTAGTAATTCCTATAGGAGATTTTCTGGTAATAGCTTGACGTCCTATTGTGAACATATATCCAAAAATATCAAGTTCAGGATTTGAAAGAATATCGTTTTGTGTAAGGTCGAACTGGACTACCTGGCCCTGCCCCGTGACCATTGCCTCTTTCCAACCGAAGGCGGTCTTCAGCGTCTGAAACAGATAATGCCGAATGGCGGGCTTACTAATGAAAGAACGAACTTCACCGTTCACATTAAGTTTTTTGATAGAAAGAATGTTGCCTCCAATCTTATCATCTCTGTTCAGTGCTGAACCATCAAAAATAATAGTAATAGTCAGGTATTTGATTTTTGCTTGGTTTTGGTTGTTTTGATTTGTTTCCATAATTATATGTTTTTAAGGTTAGTATTTAATTTTCATCATTATTATTTTCAGGTTTTGATTCTATTTCCTCATCACCGGACCCTAATATACCGGAAATAAATGCGAAAAGCATTACTTTAAATTCACTATCGGAATAAATGGGCTTAAAAGGTTCTACAACTTCACGTGGTATATTTTGATTAGCGGCGATATAGATACGGGCAATGGTGTAATATGCTTCTTCTCGTTTACCCGCACGCACCTGTTCCATAAGGCGGTAGCCCATTCTTTCAAAAGATTCTTTCAATTCTTTTCTTGTATCTTTTCTTGTATAGTACCCTTTGTTACGAAGTTTATCCATCAGCTCGGAAACATTATAACCTTTAATCTGATTTAATAATCTTGTAAACTCATTATTTCTGTTTTGATTCCATGCCCACTCTAACAACTCTTGTAGTTCTTTCAGTTGTTTATTTAACTCCTTATATACTTCCTTAAACTCATTCAGTTCGGGCTTTTCACCTTTGCTGAGTTTTTCTTTGATTTGTTGAAGCATTTCTTCCGTTGTTTTTGTTTCTGTTGTATTCATAGTTTATATTTTTTAATTTTTTCTTCAATCAATGCGTGAAGCTGGCATATTTTGTAGGCGGTTTCATTGATGTTGATTTTGTTTATGGGCAGGTAAAAATAATCTTTAATAAATTCTTTATCTGTTTTACTTTGTTGATCTTTACTGCCAATGCGTAACAATTTATAACCTGTGTCTAAAAGTTTTCCGTATTCCTGGTTCAGAACCATATTCAGGATTCTGAATTCTCCGATATCGGACAGCAGAGTGGCTATTTGTGGATCGGAAAGGATTTGCACAGTGGTATGTGGGATGGAGAAATAATTCACTTCGTCATACTTCTTCGAGACGATTTCAATATTCATTCCTGCCCATTTGCCCAGTGTGGTTTGGATTCTTGTGGCGTACTCAATGATAGACATGGCAAGGATTTCCCTTTTATGCCTTCTTTCTTCTCCGGAAGCAGAACCATACATTTTTTGTGCAAACTGGTTCAGATACCACATAGTTTTAAAAGATGGTGCATTGATAAAAATTTCCGAACCATCCGAAAGGCGGGTAAGGGCGAGGTGGTGACACATGAGAATAAATTCACATTTAGGACAAACATAATCTCTCGCAGAGTTATTCCAATACATATTGCAAAAGGACTTCTCAGAACCTAACAAAATATTGCCAAAAGCCTGGTTCAAAAAAGTAGCATCGCTTTTTCTGACCTGGACTTTATCTGTGCAAAATGAACAGGAAAACTCTACTTTACCGCTTTTTCTGTTCTTGTTTATCTTACATAAAGAATCTATACGATTTTTGATGGAAGATTCCGTTTGATTGGCATAGTAAGCATCCTTCCAGCCAAAGACTATGTTTTTACCTTTCTTTGACTTAGGAGATAATTCTTCCCATTTATAAAATATCTGGTCGGTGTTTTTCGTGAAGGATAAACTTATACTACCATCGGTTCTAATAAATTTCTCAACGGGATCACCGGGTTCGTTTAAAATCCTCATCAATCCTATCACCCCTGCATTATAGAGCCAGTTGGAAGGGTATAAAGTGATGGTATTATTTTGTG
>JADBKC010000041.1 GCA_014896555.1 Caryophanales bacterium
GAGTATCCACTTTTACACCGGGCGGAACATAAATGAATGAACCCCCCGACCATACTGCAGAGTTTAACGCAGCAAACTTATTATCTGAAGGCGGGACCACTTTTGCAAAATGCTCACGGAATATATCTTCGTTTTCTTTTAAAGCAGAATCAGTATCTTTAAAGATAATCCCAAGTTTTTCTAAATCTTGTTTCATATTATGGTAAACAACTTCTGATTCGTATTGAGCGGAGACTCCGGCAAGATATTTTTGCTCTGCTTCCGGAATTCCCAATTTATCAAACGTTTTCTTGATTTCCTCCGGCACTTCATCCCACGAACGGCCTTGATGCTCCGTTGGTTTTACGTAATAGGTAATTTCGTCAAAGTCTAGAGCAGAAAGGTCGCCGCCCCATTGCGGCATAGGCTTCGCATAAAATTGTTCCAACGATTTTAGCCGAAATTCCAGCATCCATTGTGGTTCTTCTTTCATTCGAGAAATTTCTTCCACAACTTCCCGAGTCAATCCGCGTTGCGTACGGAAAATCGAGATATCTTTATCTCTAAAACCGTATTTATAATCGCCTATTTCAGGCATTTTTTTTGCCATATGCATTTCCCTCCTTTAAAAATTATGACCCACCAATAATCTTCTTCAACGGTTCCTTTCTATAGGAATTGGTTGAATGACATTTCGTTTTGAAAGAATATAAACGATCCCAACAAGGATATCATTCCAAGAGAGTTAATGAGCCGCTTGATCTTTTAAACCTTTTTCCATTGCCTTCCACGCTAGTGTAGCGCATTTAATGCGGGCCGGAAATTTAGAAACTCCTTGAAGTGCTTCAATGTCGCCAAGGTCTAGATCATCGGGATAACCCTTTCCCTGCATCATGTCAGAAAAAATTTTAGACAGCTTTAAAGCAGTCTCGATATTTTTCCCTTTAATCGTTTCGGTCATCATGGAAGCGGAAGCCATTGAAATGGAGCAGCCTTCTCCTTCGAATTTAGCATCTGCTACTTTACCGTCTTCTACGTTCATGGTCAAATGAATACGATCCCCGCAAGTCGGATTATTCATATCGATCGTCAAGTTCCCGTTTTCTAAACTGCCTTTGTTTCTTGGATTTTTATAATGATCCATGATCACGTTTCGATACAACTGGTCTAAATTATTAAAAGACATTGTTGAAATACTCCTTTGTTTTCAAGATACCTGAAACAAAGCGGTCAATATCCTCTTCTGTATTGTATAAATAGAAGCTGGCTCTAGCTGTCGCCGAAACATCAAGCCATTTCATCAGCGGCTGCGCGCAATGGTGCCCAGCGCGAATGGCAATTCCTTCCGCATCCAGCACAGTAGCCACATCGTGGGGATGGACGCCTTTTATATTAAAAGTCACTAATCCTGCTCGTTTCATAGGATCTTTCGGACCGTATACTTCGATTCCTTCCACTTCGCTCAATTTGTCCAATGCATAAGCGGCTAGATGATGTTCATGCTTTAAAATCTCATCCAATCCAATTTCTCCCAAAAACTCAATAGCTTTACCTAAGCCGATAGCTCCAGCGATAATGGGCGTTCCTCCTTCGAATTTCCAAGGAAGTTCTTTCCATGTCGAATCATACAAACCGACAAAATCAATCATCTCGCCACCAAACTCTACCGGTTCCATCTTTTCAAGGAGCTCCTTTTTCCCATAAAGAACGCCGATTCCAGTCGGACCGCACATTTTATGTCCGGAAAAAGAGAGAAAATCACAATCGAGATCTTGAACGTCTACTTTCATATGAGGAACGCCTTGGGCGCCATCCACCGCAATGATGGCTCCATTTTTATGAGCAATGTTCGCTATTTCTTTGATCGGATTGATCGTTCCAAGTACATTGGAAACAAGGGTGACAGCCACAATTTTCGTCTTTGGAGTAATGGTCTCCCGTACTTTATCAAGCGAAATGGTGCCGTCTTCTTCCAACGGAATGTATTTCAATTCCGCTTTCTTTCTTTTTGCAAGCTGCTGCCACGGAATTAAATTGCTGTGATGCTCCATATAGGTAATGACGATTTCATCGCCTTCTTTCACATTTTCACCGTAGCTTGCCGCAAGCATATTAATGGAAGCAGTAGTGCCTCTTGTAAACACCACTTCTTCCGCAGACTTTGCATGGATAAACTTGCGAACTTTTTCCCTTGCCCCTTCATAAGCGTCGGTTGCCTTCGTGCCAAGTGTATGCACACCTCTGTGGACATTCGAATTATAGCCTTTATAATATTGTTCAATCACTTCAATAACAGATAACGGCTTTTGCGAAGTAGCTGCGTTGTCTAAATAAACTAAAGGATGACCATTGACTTCTTGATTTAATATCGGGAAATCGTTTCGAATATCATTTACATTCATTTTATCGAACTTTCCTTTCAATGACTTGAATAAGCTGTTCTTTTACCCCTTCAATTGGCAATTGGTTGACAACTGGCGCCAGGAAACCGTGTATGATCAGCCGCTCAGCTTCTTGGCGCGGAATTCCACGGCTCATTAGATAATAAAGCTGAACAGGATCCATCCGGCCGACTGAAGCAGCGTGGCCAGCCATTACATCATCTTCATCAATTAACAGAATTGGATTGGCATCCCCGCGGGCTTTTTTACTCAACATCAGCACTCTAGATTCTTGTTCAGCATCCGATTTCGAAGCGCCATGCTCAATTTTTCCGATGCCATTAAAGATCGAAGTGGCTTCATCTTTCACAACACCGTGCTTTAAAATAAATCCTTGCGTATTCTTTCCAAAGTGTACAACTTTTGTCGTAAAGTTTTGCACTTGCTTGCCTCGGCCTACTGTTACAGTTTTCGTATCTCCATAAGATCCGTCGCCTTCCAGATAGGTTGTATTTTCAGAAACTGTATTGCCGTTATTCATAAGCCCAAGAGCCCATTCAATCCGTGCATCTCTTCCAGCCGTGCCCCGGCGATTGACATACGACGTCACGCCGCTTGCAAGGGTGTCTACAGCCCCGTAAGTCACTTTAGCACCTGCCTCAGCAACGACTTCTGTCACGATATTCGCAATTCCTTCCGGTACTTCTACAGTGGAAATATAGTTTTCCACATAGGTAACAGAACTATTTTCATCCGCCACGATTAACACATGATTAAACAAAGCGGTTTGGTTGTTGTCTTGAAGGAAAACGGCTTGAATGGGATCTTTCAATTCCACATTTTTAGGGATATAAAGGAATACACCGCCATTTAAAAGAGCTGCATGCAGAGACGTTAATTTATTTTCGTCTGCTTTCACATGTTTCATAAAATATTTTTGCACTAAATTCCCATGTTCTCTTAACGCTGTCAAAATGTCGGTGAAAATGACGCCTTTTTCTTTCAGTTCATCCGTTAACTGCAGATAAGCCGGAGTCTGGTTTCGTTGAATATACAGATTTTTTTCGGTTTCCAAACGAATCAATGCTTTTGCGTCTTCAGGCAGCTGTTCAAGAGATTCAAATGTATCGCTTTTTGCATAGTGCGTTTGAAATGATGTAAAGTTCCATTTATCTATTTTCGTTTTGTCCGCCTTTGGCAACGGAAGGGTTTCAGTCTTCTCCAATGATTTAATTCGAAGAGATGCAAACCATTCCGGCTCGCCGTTTTCTTTTGAAAACGACTGAATATACTCCCGATTGACTGGTAATTTTGTTTCCACCGTCATGTTCATCCTCCTAACTGTTACGCTTCTTGACCGACTGTTTCGTCTTCAATGCCCAGTTCTTTTTTAATCCAATCATAGCCGTTTTCTTCAAGTTGTTTAGCTAATTCAGGTCCGCCGGATTTTACGATCCGTCCTTGCATCATGACATGGACATAATCAGGAGTAATATAATTCAACAAACGTTGATAGTGCGTAATCATAATGCATCCAAAATCGCTGCTGCGCATAGAGTTAATTCCTTTGGCAACGATTTTCAAAGCATCGATATCAAGTCCTGAGTCGATTTCATCCAAAATGGCGAATTTCGGTTGAATCATCATTAATTGAAGTATTTCATTGCGTTTTTTCTCACCGCCGGAAAAACCTTCGTTTAAATAGCGCTGCGCCATATTTGGATCCATTTCCAAAAACTCCATTTTTTCATCCATTTGGCGAATGAATTTCATCAACGAAATTTCATTGCCTTCACCACGGCGAGCGTTAATGGCGGAACGCAAAAAGTCCGCATTCGTCACCCCGCTGATTTCACTTGGATATTGCATCGCCAAGAACAATCCGGCACGAGCCCGTTCATCGACTTCCATTTCAAGAACATCTTGTCCGTCAAGCGTAATGCTGCCTTTTGTTACTTCGTATTTTGGATGTCCCATAATCGCGGATGATAAGGTTGATTTACCTGTTCCATTTGGTCCCATGATTGCGTGGAACTCTCCTGTTTTTACTTCAAGATTCACTCCTTTTAAAATCTCTTTTCCCTCTATCTCAACGTGTAAATCTTTAATTGTTAGAGTTGAACCTGCCATTCTTTTCTACCTCCGTCAATATCGATATATGCTGAATACCCATTTCATTCTCAATTTATTATCATTACAATCTTATAACAAATGAAAACTAATATCAACTTTTCCAATAGTTCTTTTCCGTATTTTTTTGAATAATTTCGACTTTAGTTATAAAATTCACAATTGTTTTCTATGCAGAACGGTGGTGGTAGTCGATATTCACTATTTTAACGCAATTTATATGAAAAGAACAAACCAGCGTGGGGCTCACACTGGTTCTCCCTAATGATAAGATTTTTGATTGAAAATCTTTCCGTTCATTTTGGCGACGATTTGTCTGGATTGACAATGATCTTTTCCCCTTCTTTTTTCTACTTTCATCCTAACTTCATGTTTTCTTCCAAAAAATTATATACCCTACACCATGACAGCGCATGGCCTTTCCATGATTTCCGTATACTGAAGATTCAAAGAATGGATAACGAACCAGTCCTCTCTAAATAGTAGAGTTCTTCTCGACAGACAACAGAGTCAAATAATAAACCTATATGAAAGAGTCATGTTCGTTATGAATGTTCTCATCGGTTGTCTCTAGTTATTTAACCTCCATTCACCATTTTTCATTTTATTACAGATTACAAGCACGTCCTATGAATCAGCTGCAAGTTTCCTGTAAAAAGTAGATATAATATCAGAAGGCCGACCCCTCTTTCCAAAAACCAATAAGAAGAGTCAGGCCCTTTAGACTTTTTAATGAGATGGATTTCGAAAATCATTCAATGTATCCTGGACAAGCGTTGCAGCTTGGCTCATTGTGAATCCGCCGCCAAATGCAGCAGCCACACCGACTGTTTCCAAAATCTCTTCTTCCGTACATCCTTGATCCAAGCATCCTTTCATATGATAAATGATGCAATATTCATCTTGGGAATACAAGCTGATTCCGAGCGCAATCAACTGTTTCTGCTTTTGATTAAGCACCCCTTCTTTAAAACATGCTTGTGTGAACGCATTATAATGTTCCGCTAAATTCGGCATTTTTTTCGCCAAAACACCTAATCCTTCTTTATACTCCATTAAAGCGGCTTCTGAGGGGTTATGAACTTCATGTTCCATATGATTTTCAGCTCCTATCATCTAACATTCAAACTCAGTATTCCCTTCGATTATTGGAGCTATTCGGCATGTGAAAGAAGTGTAAGAGAGCGTTATAAAATAAAAAAGCTCCTCCACAAAAAAGGAGGAGCGATACATCTTTCTTTTCTTATTGGTTGACAGGCACTACAGCGCCGCCCCATTTTTTCAAGATAAAGTCTTGAATTTCTTTAGAATGAAGGACATCGACAAGTGCTTTCATTTTCGCTTTCTTCTCATCGCCTTTGCGGACAGCTATGATATTAACATACGGAGAATCTTTGTCTTCCAAAGCAATCGCATCTTTTAACGGATTTAATCCTGCGTCAAGAGCATAGTTGGAATTGATTAACACAGCATCGCCTTCGCCGTTTTTATATACTTGTGGAAGCATAGACGCTTCAACATCGTATTTAAATTTGAAATGTTTTGGATTTTCTGCAATATCTTGAACCGTTGCGTTTTCTTTTTTCACGCCTTTTTTCAGCTTAATTAAACCTTTTTTCTCAAGCATCGTTAAAATGCGGCCGTGGTCAGCTACAGAGCTGGACATAATGATTTCAGCACCTTTTGGCAGCTGATCTAAGCTTTTATATTTTTTCGAATATAAGCCGATCGGTTCAATATGGATGCCGCCGGCGTTCGAAAACTTATAGCCATTTTCTTTGATTTGTTGTTTGAAATAAGGAATGTGCTGGAAGTAGTTCGCATCCAATTTTCCTTCAGCCAATGCTTTGTTCGGCATAATATAATCTTGGAATTTGACAATTTTTAAATTATAGCCTTCCTTTTTCAAAATAGGTTTTGCTTTTTCCAAAATGACAGAATGCGGCACATTAGATGCTCCCACAATAATGGTTTTGTCATTGGATCCTGTTGTTTCTTTTGGTTCGCTGGAAGATTTTCCGCATGCAGCAAGGCTCAGTACAAATACAGATGCAATAATAGCTATTAAGAACCTTTTCACCAAATTTTCCCCCTTTATCTTTTATCTATTTTTGAAGTGATAAAATCACCAATAAACTGAATAACAAACACAATAATCAACACAATGATCGTAGCCACTAAGGTCACGTCATTATGGTTGCGTTGGAACCCATCCAAATAAGCAAGATTTCCAAGACCACCCGCACCGATTACTCCGGCCATTGCTGTGTAGCTTACGAGCGAGATCGCTGTCACTGTGATGCCAGAAACCAGAGCGGGAAGCGATTCAGGAATAAGCACTTTCCAAATAATCGTGCTTGTTTTAGCCCCCATCGCTTTAGCTGCTTCAATAACTCCTTTGTCAATTTCACGAAGTCCGATTTCCACCATTCGAGCATAGAACGGACCTGCGCCAATAATCAACGCCGGAAAGGCGGCATTCGCACCGATTATCGTGCCAACAAGCGCTTTTGTAAAAGGAATGAGCAGCACGATAAGAATAATGAAAGGAATCGAACGGAAAATATTCACAACTGCGGCAACGATGGAATATACAAATTTATTTTCCCATAAGTTCCCTTTCGATGTTAAAAACAGCAAAAGTCCAAGGATTAAACCAAGAATAAAGGTGGCAACTACCGATACTCCCGTCATGTATAGGGTTTCCTCTGTTGCCTGCCACATCATTGCCCAATCCACATTTGGAAACCATTTTTCAAGCATGGGTAATGACCTCCGACTCTACTTGTTGTGTTTGTAAATAAGCGATCGCTTTTTGTACGTCTTGTTCCGATCCTTGAATCTGGATAAACAGTGTGCCGTATGCACCATTTTGAGTTTGGGACACTTTCCCCTGAACAATATTTACCTCAACAGGAAAATCTCTGATTAAGTTGGCTATGATCGGCTGTTCAGCGGAATCGCCAATAAAGGTAAGTTTGACAATTTTACCATTTTTATAGCGTTTGAGAAGATGAGCAATCGTTTCCTTCGATTCTTCCGGTTCGGTAACTTGTTGAACAAAACGCTTCGTTACCGGCTGTTTTGGATTTTTAAACACTTCCAGCACCGGACCGATTTCAACGATTTCTCCATTTTCCATAACTGCCACGCGATGGCAAATTTTTCTGATTACATGCATTTCATGTGTAATTAACACAATCGTCAAACCGAGCCGTTTATTAATATCGACAAGCAGATCAAGGATCGAATCGGTCGTCTGTGGATCCAATGCAGAAGTGGCTTCGTCGCAAAGCAATACTTTCGGTTCGTTGGCGAGAGCTCTGGCAATGCCTACTCTTTGTTTTTGGCCGCCGCTTAATTGAGAAGGATAGCTGTCTTCTCTTCCTTCGAGTCCTACTAATTGAATCAGTTCATCTACACGTTTCATCCGTTTTTCTTTCGGCACTCCGGCGATTTCTAGCGGAAAAGCAATATTTTCCCGTACTGTGCGCGACCATAATAGATTAAAATGTTGAAAGATCATGCCAATTTCTTGGCGTGCTTTTCGCAAAGAAGCACCTTGAATTTTCGAAATTTCTTGCCCCGCAACCGTCACTTGGCCTTCTGTCGGAATTTCCAAACCGTTCAGCATGCGAATCAGAGTGCTTTTTCCGGCTCCACTGTAGCCAATAATACCGAAAATTTCTCCCTTTTGAATCTGCAAATCTATATTATTAACGGCTGTCACTGTTCCGTTTTTTGTACGGAAAATTTTCTTCACTTGCGACAAAGAGATCAGTTCGCTCATTGATTCATTCACCTGCTTTCTTTTTTGAAATGAAAAAACCTTTCCGCCAATGAGCAGAAAGGTTATGCAATCTTCGTCCTTTCTCTCATCTCTCAAAGCAAACTGCTTTGTGTGAATTGGCACCATGTCAACTGAACGATTGACGGTTGCCGGGCTTCATTGGGCACATCCCTCCACCTCTCTTGATAAGAGCAAAAGTCTATGAAATTGTCAAAAATAATTTCTCGAAAATTATACAGTTTAATGCGAAAAATGTCAAATAAAATTGCCAGAAACATCTTTCTAATTTCGAAGCACGGATCATTTCATCATACTCTACCCAATGCGACCGTTTCTTCCCGTTCCTTGCATAACCACAAAATAGCCTCCAGCTGCAGCTGTAAACGAAAAGATCCATATATGCTCACGTCTTTCCTTTTAACAGCTGTCAACAATCTTTCTTTCCCCAACAAAATGGTTCGAAAAATCTCATCCGTCCCGCAAAGATGTACGTTCGGGCTTGAAATCGTTCCTTTTTTCCAATCTATTTGGCTTTTGGACAAAGAAAACTTCCATGTTTCATCGTTTGAATCAAAAAGAACGGTCAGTGGATTAGAAGGAAGAATCGGGAAAAGATGTTTTCGTTCGAAACATTCCCTTTGAATCCTTGCGAATAACTTGTCCATCTTCTCATCCCTTTACCTGAATGTTTACTGTACATAGTTCCATTTTTCAGGTGAATTCCCTTCAAAAAGGGTTCGACAGACAAAAAAAACCCTTTGACAAATTCCTTTCATTTCTTCCCCAATCGACCGTTTTTTTTAGAAAAAGCACATTTTTTGATCATTTCCCAAGAAATATGTAATTTTTTTTGCAAGATTGCGAAACACGAATCCATTGGCTAAACATCCACTATTTTCTCAGGACTCCTGCCTGAATGGAATTTCTATATGGCAGAAAAATTTTTAAAATAGCGGGAAGAAAGGCCAAACAGGATGGCCTTTATCACGATTGATATTGGGATAATTTTTCATACAGAAAAGGTACAGAATGAAAGGCATAAATTTTGTCTTTTAATTCTTTTTTATCAAAAATCATCAAGCAAGGAACGCTTTCAATTTCATATTGATGAGCAAAATCCTCATGATAATTGATATCCGCTTTGGCAAAAGTGCAATCAGGAAAAAGCTTTTCAATCACATCCACCATTTTTCCTGCCACCGCGCATGTTCCGCATAAAGGAGTATAGAAATATAAAGCTGTTTTGCCCGTCTCGGAAATTTGTTCATGGAGAAGTTGTTGTGTCCAATCAGATACCACTTTCATCATCCTTTTCCATATACTTCGTATCGATGTCGATACCAGCGCTAAGCAAAATGGCGGCTAGATACCGGGAAGGGGTGTTTTCAACCTCCTTAAACGCTCGTTCTACATAAAGATGTCTTGCTTCGGGAAATTCTCGCTTAAACATCTTTCTTAGCTTGTCCCCAGCGGCATCGGCGTCAACTAATATATACACATCGCGGCCATAAAGTCGATCGACAAGATCATCCATTTTGCTGAGGCCGATGGTTCCATTCGTGCAAATAATCTCTACCGGCTCCTTAATAATCGCTTGAATTTTTCTCTTATCCGACGTTCCTTCCACAATAATCACTTTATCCGTCCCATTCATCTTTATCCATCCTTGCCTGATTTCTTTCTTCATTCATTGTCCCATGTTTGCGATCCATTTCAAAGCAAAAAGCCTCTCCTTAAACATAGAAAAAACCCCCAGGAAGCACAGGGGCCATACTAGTCTTCGCAGTCATTATCGTATTGTTCAGCACAACAGTTGATCATTGGCTGATATCGTAATCCCACAATCATCCATGCTTTTTCATAAGGAGATTCGTTCACATACTCCGGATTGTCGTTCAAATCTTCATTGACTTCCACTATTTTTCCGCTGATAGGAGCATAAAGCTCGGAAACAGTTTTCACGGATTCCACACTGCCAAACGGTTCGTCCGCTTTAATTTCCGTTCCTGCTTCAGGCAGTTCAACAAATACAATATCTCCTAATTCCGATTGAGCGAAATCCGTAATCCCGATGCGCACTTTGTCTCCTTCCACTTTTACCCATTCGTGTTCTTCAGAGTACCTCAGTTCTTTCGGCGAACTCATGAAAATCCCTCCACTCACAATTTTTTCATGTTTTACATTAACTTATTTCCATTGCTAAAAGCAAGAAAACAACCTTATTTCTTACAGCCATGTTTTCTCAAATTCATCTTCATGGAACCCAACTGTGACACGTGCACCATCTGTCACGATCGGGCGTTTGATTAGCATGCCGTCGGAAGCAAGCAATTCAAGAAGTTCATCTTCCGAAGCCGTTTTCAGACGGTCTTTAATCCCTAGTTCTCTGTACTTTTTCCCACTCGTATTAAAAAATTTTTTCAATTCCAATCCGCTCTTGCGCCAAAGCGTTTCTAACTCCTCTTTGGATGGAGGATTATCCACAATATGTATCTCTTGAAAGTCAATTTGATGATCTTCAAGCCATTTCTTTGCTTTTCGGCATGTTCCACATTTCGGATACCAATAAAATGTTACACTCATATGATCACCTTTTATAAAAAGTTCTGCTACCTTTGCGAGTTTTCCCTTTTTTAGTTCGACAAATACAGTAAAATTCCTCTTTATTTTTCTAAAAAATCTCGAGAGAAAAAAAGGCCGACGTTGACGTCAGCCTCATCCATTTCTATTTCTTTATACTATATATCGTTCTGCCTCTATCAGCTTGGCCGCTGCTTCACGTTTTTTCGCAATGATGTTGACAGGCGTATGACGCGTAAGTTTTCGGAGGGCTGAAAGCGTCACGCGCAGCGCATCGCCTTCTTGCACTGCCGCAACGGTTTCCTTCGCATCTCGTTCAATTTGAGCAAACGCTTCTTGGCAAAAAATTTCTGTGTAAAGCAGCTTTTGTTTGTTCTTTTCAAGGCCGGTTCTGTCCAATGCCTTTTGAGTTCTCAAAATCGATGATTCCATTACATAAATATTGGCGGCCATGTCCGCAATATTCGCCAAGATTTCTTGTTCGTTCTGAAGCGCTTTGCCAAATGTTTGAACCGCAAGCCCGGACACTAGCAACGCCGCTTTTCTCGCATTTCTTAATAAATATCGTTCACGCGCGAGCGGTTCTGATCCCGGATCTTCCGGCGCTAGCACGATCAGCTCTTTTTGCAGATCTTGTGCTTTTTGAAGCAGAGGCAATTCGCCTTTCATCGCTTTTCTCAAGAACGTATTCGGCACTAGTAAACGATTGATTTCATTTGTCCCTTCAAAAATGCGGTTAATGCGGGAATCACGGTAAGCTCTAGAAATTTCGTATTCTTCTATAAAGCCGTAGCCGCCGTGAAGCTGCAATCCTTCATCTACTACGTAATCGAGCACTTCTGAACCAAAGAATTTCCCAATCGAGCATTCGATGGCATATTCCGAAATCGAAGCAGCAATCGCTTTGCCGTCTTTTGCTTCTTCTTCCGACAGCTCGCCCATCGCTTTGTCGAACAACCCAACAGTGCGGTAAATGGAACTTTCATTTGCATAAATTTTGGAAGCCATCGTAGCAAGCTTTTCTTGCGTTAAACGAAATTGTGAGATCGGTGTATTGAATTGCCGGCGTTGGTTTACATACGGAATGGTGATCTCCAGTATGCGTTTGGAAGAACCGACAGTGCCGACGCCTAATTTATACCGGCCGATATTTAATATATTAAAGGCAATTTTGTGTCCTTTGCCGACTTCCCCAAGCAAATTTTCAACCGGAACTTCCGTGTCTTGAAGAATCAACGTCCGAGTGGATGAGCTTTTAATCCCCATCTTATTTTCTTCCGGACCTGTTGAAACGCCCGGAAAATCACGTTCCACGATAAAAGCAGAGAAATGTTCTCCATCAATTTTGGCATAAACAACAAATACATCAGCAAACCCGGAGTTCGTAATCCATTGTTTCTCCCCGTTTAAAATATAGTGCGTACCCGCTTCATTTAACTTGGCGGTTGTTTTCGCTCCTAATGCATCCGAACCGGAAGAAGGCTCTGTTAAAGCATAAGCAGCGATTTTTTCGCCTGTTGCCAATGCCGGCAAGTATTTTTGTTTTTGTTCTTCATTTCCAAATAATACAATAGGCAAAGATCCAATGCCGACATGAGCTCCGTGCGTAATCGAAAATCCGCCGGCACCTGCCATTTTTTCCGTGATCAAAGCAGAGCTGATTTTGTCCAGCCCTAAACCGCCATATTCTTCCGGAACATCGGCACTTAATAAGCCTAACTCGCCCGCTTTTCTCATTAATTGGACGGAACGGTCAAATTCATGCTTTTCCAAGTAGTCCAGTTGAGGCAGCACTTCATTGGTCACATAGTCTTCCGTTGTTTTCGCTATCATTTTTTGTTCTTCCGTGAAATCTTCTGGTGTAAATACGTGGCTTGCTTCTATTTCATCCGTTAAAAAGCTTCCACCTTTTACAATGGCATGATCTGTTTGATTATACATCTTTCTTCCTCCTATCCCTTTTTCTTTTGTCAAGACAATCTCGTTTTTTGTAGATTGACGCAAAATATCTTCCTATTTTTCCTATTTTTGCTTGGCTCACTCATTCTTATCAATCTATCAATTCAAAAACTCCAGCAGCACCCATGCCCCCGCCGATGCACATCGTAACGACGCCAAATTGGACGTTCCGGCGCTTCATTTCGTGCAGGAGAGTAAGGGTGAGTTTAGCTCCTGTACAGCCGAGCGGATGCCCTAGAGCGATCGCACCTCCATTGACGTTCACTTTGTCTTCATCAAGATTCAGTTCGCGTATCACTTGAATCGATTGGGAAGCAAACGCTTCATTTAATTCAAACAAACCGATATCCGACAATTCTAGTCCTGCCAATTTCAATGCTTTCGGAACCGCAACGACAGGGCCAATCCCCATAATTTCCGGCGGTACACCCCCTACCGCAAATGAACGAAACTTCGCCATCGGTTTTAGTCCGAGTGATTCCGCTTTTTCACGATCCATCACCATAACCGCTGCTGCTCCGTCGCTTGTTTGTGAAGCATTACCGGCAGTTACCGTGCCATTGGCCGAAAAGGCAGGACGCAGTTTAGCGAGTACTTCTACTGTGGTATTCGGGCGAACTCCTTCGTCTTTCGTTAAAGTGACTGTCTTTTCCACTAGTCGATGGTCTTGCCCTACTGATCGGATTGTCGCTTCAACCGGCACAATTTCATCATCAAATTTTCCTGAAGCAATCGCTTTAGCGGCACGCTGATGGCTCCTCACAGCAAAAGAATCCTGGTCTTCTCTGGTGATGCCAAATTTTTTCGCCACTTGTTCAGCGGTATGACCCATGCTCATGTAATATTCCGGCGCCGTTTCGGCCAATTTTGCATTCGGTCTGACAACATGCCCCATCATCGGCACCATGCTCATCGATTCAGTTCCACCAGCGATAATCGTATCCGCATGGCCAATCATAATTTTTTCGGCCGCAAAAGCAATGGCTTGTAAACCGGACGAACAAAAGCGATTGATCGTGATTGCTGGAACAGTGTGGGGAAGGCCGGCAAGAGCTCCAATATTTCTTGCCACATTTTGTCCTTGCTCTGCTTCCGGCATGGCACACCCGATAATTAAATCGTCAATATTCCCTTTGTAATTGCCTGCTCTTTTAAGCGTTTCTTTGACAACCAGCGCACCTAGATCATCCGGGCGTACCGTTGCCAATGTTCCTTTTTTGGCTTTTCCCACTGGCGTACGCGCACCGGTAACGATGACCGCTTCTCGCATAAAATTTCCTCCTTCGCCATTTGTTTTTTCTTTGATTCTCTTGCTCTAATTTCTCTATTGGGCTAGCAGTTGGAAATATCATCCTCTAGAAAAGTCAGTTGCGCAACGGTTTTCCTTTTACAAGCATGTGCTGCATGCGCTCTTGGGATTTTGGCTCCGCAATTAGGCTCAAGAAAGCCTCTCTTTCTAAGTCAAGCAAATACTGTTCATCTACTTCCGTTCCGTATGGCAGTTTTCCTCCAGCAATGACATACGCCAGCTTTTTGGCAATGTGGCAGTCATATTCGGAAATATATCCCGATTCAAGCATCGATTGAGCCGCCAAAAGCAGCATTGCATAGCCGGTTTCGCCTACAACAGGAACTTTTTTCCGGATCGGCGGACGATATCCTTGTTCATAAAGGGAAAGCACCACTTGTTTTGCATCGTACAATTGATGATCACGATTGACGCTGATCCCATCCGTATTTGATAAGAAGTTGTTTTCGCGCGCTTCTTCGCCGGAAGAGGACACTTTCGCCATCGCAATGGTTTCGAATACTTTATTGGCAATTTTTTGTAGATCAAAATCAACACCGCTTGGCAAATTGGATAAATGTTTCCAATATAATTCTTTTGTTCCACCGCCGCCTGGAATTAAGCCAACTCCCACTTCTACAAGCCCCATATACGTTTCGGTGGTAGCTTGAATACGCGCCGCCGGCAGACAAACTTCCGCGCCGCCGCCCAATGTCATTCCAAACGGAGCCGCTACTACTGGCTTGCTGCTGTATTTTATTTTTAGTGTCGCTTGCTGGAATTGACGGATGATAAAATCTAGTTCAAATAGATTATCATCTTGTGCTTCCATCAGCATCATGGCAAGATTGGCTCCCACGCAGAAGTTTTTTCCTTGATTTCCGATCACAAGTCCTTTATAATTTTTTTCCACTTCGTCAATCGAATAGTAGATCATTTCCACAATGTCTGGGCCAATCGCATTGTTTGGCGAATGAAATTCCAGCAAAGCCACCTCGTCGCCTAAGTCAATTAGACTGGCACCATTGTTGGATTTGATGACTTTTCCTTGTTTTTTCAAGCTTTTCAAATCGATCACTTTCGGATGCAGTGAAACCTTTTCATAGTGGCCGTCTTGATAGAAATATCGTTCTCCTTGTTTCTCTTTATAAAAAGATTGATTGCCTGTGGCTATCATGTCTTTTACCCATGCGGGAACATCCATTCCTTCTGATTCCATTTTTCGAACAGATGATTCCACTCCGATCACATCCCAAGTTTCAAACGGCCCCAATTCCCAGCCAAATCCCCATTTCATGGCGTTGTCGATCGCCACAATCGTATCGGCGATTTCGCCCAGCAATTTGGCAGAATAGATGAACGTAGAAGCGAGCACATTCCATAGAAAAGTACCGGCCTTTTCATCCGCATAAATAAGCGCTTTCATTTTTTCGGCCGTTCCTTTTAATTGCTTCGCTTTTTCAATCGCAGGGGTTTTCAAAGACTTTCTCGGTTCGTATTCCAACGTTTCCAAATTGAGTTCGAGTATTTCTTTTCCCTTTTTGACGAAAAAACCTTGCCCAGTTTTGGCTCCAAGTCTCCCTTTTTTCAGCATTTCGTTCATAAAATCAGGCACTTCAAATGCTTCTTTTTCTTTCCCTTCAACTTTTTCATACACATTGTTGGCCACATGGACAAATGTATCGAGCCCCACTACATCGAGAGTGCGGAAAGTTGCGCTTTTAGGGCGGCCGATTAACGGCCCGGTTATAGAGTCTACTTCCCCAACCGATAGACCTGCTTTTTTCATTTCACGAACAGCTGCAAGCAGTCCGTATGTGCCAATGCGGTTCGCAATAAAATTAGGCGTATCTTTAGCTACTACCACCCCTTTTCCCAGTGTTTCTTCCCCAAATTGCTTCATAAATTGCACAATTTCAGGATCGGTATCTTTTGTCGGAATCACTTCCAACAACTTCAAATAACGAGGTGGGTTAAAGAAATGGGTTCCTAAAAAATGCTTTTTGAAGTCGTCGGAACGTCCTTCTGCCATAGCTTCGATGGAAATGCCGGAAGTATTGGAACTGACAACGCTTCCATGTTTTCTGTATTTTTCTATTTTTTCTAATACTTGTTTTTTTACGTCCAGTCTTTCCACTACGACTTCTATAATCCAGTCGCATTCAGAGAGCTTTTCTAAATCATCCTCCAAATTTCCTGTTTCAATTAGATTCAAGCTGTTCTTAGAAGTGAACGGGGAGGGTTTTTGTTTTAAAAGCTTCTTTAAAGCATCGCTTGCAAGGCGGTTGCGGACTTGCTTATCTGCGAGGGTCCATCCTTTCGCTTTTTCTTCTTCTGTCAGATCGCGAGGAACAACGTCTAATAGTAATGTCGGCAACCCAATATTGGCTAAATGAGCGGCAATTCCTGATCCCATAACTCCGGATCCTATGACAGCCGCCTTTTTTATTTGTAATACCAAAGCCATTTCCCCCTTCGCCTATTTTGAATGAATAATCATTCATTTGCTTAGTTCTACTATATATGAATATTCAAAATTTTTCAATAAAAATCTCGCTCATTTTTATGTGGACAATAAAAGTATTCTATTTTATTATTTTCTTTTCTTTGAAACTTTTAAAAAAGGAATGAAATGAGGCTGCGGAAATAAAATAAATTTTGAAAACAGTGGCAGGAACTACTGCTCTAGCGAGTAGAATGAATTGCTATGCAAACGGTAAATACCACTAGCGGCCAATACTGCAGGTTTTAGAAAAAGAGAACAAAGCAGAACCCTTTTTCCCATTATTTTTTTATCATTCCTTTAAGAATGAAACCAACATTGGCCGGACGTTCCGCTAGTCGGCGCATGAAATATCCGTACCAATCCGATCCGTACGGAACATACACGCGCATTTTATATCCCTCTTCGACTAGTTCAAGCTGCTTTTCCAGTCTGATGCCGTACAACATTTGAAATTCAAATTGTTCATTTGAAATCTTGTACTCTTTTACAAGTTTTTTCGTGTAGTCAATCATAGCTTCGTCATGAGTGGCAACGGCTGTATAAGATCCGTTCAACAAAAGCTTCTTCACCAATTTTTTATAGTTTTCATCCACATCCGTTTTCTTCGGAAACGCTACAGAAGCCGGTTCTTTGTATGCCCCTTTTACCAGTCGAAAGTGAGTGGAGAAAGAAGCAAGATCGCCAATATCTTTTTCGGAACGATATAAATACGCTTGAATCACTGTCCCCATTTTGACTGTTTATAGATAGAAAGCGTTTTTTCACAGCGCGAAAAGTTTTCCATATCGATGGTCACAAATACAAACCGTTCCTTTGCCACATCCAAAATGCGGCGCATATTGCCCATTACCGTTTGCTCAGAAATATCGCTTCCTAACGACGTCAGTTTTAATGATACCTCGGCATCTAATGATTCTCTCCCTATGGCCTCAATAGTGCGAATAGCTTGATCCGCCATCTCTGCCGCTTCTTTTTCATTTTCTACAAACTCGCCCAAATAATCGACTGTCACGCTCAGCTCTTTTTTATTTAAATCTTGAATCACTTTGACTGCTTGCTCGAGTGTTTCCCCGGCGACAAAACGTGATGCACCGAATTTCAAGCCATATTTTTTGGCCATCTTTGTAAATGAACGATTTTTTGAAAGAAATAAAAAGAAATTCCGTACCATTTTCTCCATCATATTCCCCCTTTTCCTCATAAATCTTCAGCCGCTTACGGTTCACACGGTCGTTTTAAAAACCGAACTGTTCCACGATCGCTTTTTGACTTTCGTCCTTCCATTTCCTGTTTTTAAAAATATATTCAGAAAACGCTCCGATTTGCATAATTTTACTGCTGAAAGACATGCTAAGAAGGAAAAAGGAGGGAACCAAATGCAGCAACCATATTCGAACAATCCGCCATCTTTCATGCAATCGCCGCCAGTAATGACGACAAAAGATCTCTCTTACTTGAATGATATGCTGGCATGGAATTTATTGGCTATGAAAAAGGCTCACTTTGCCGCCCAAAATTGCCAAGACCCAGAAGTCAAATCTGCTTTAGATTCATATGGTCAAATGCATCAGCGCCATTATCAAACCATTTTGTCCCATTTGCAATCACCAAATAACGGGATGCAGCAATGATGGAAAGGGGAAACAATATGGAATGGCAAAATCAACAGCAAAAGATTCAAAACCCAAAAATGCAGGTGCCGGAAACTCCGCAAATGAACGATCGCGATTTTATCCAAGATATGCTGGCAACCGAAAAGTACATGACTACTTCGTATGCCGTTGCATTGAACGAGATTTCTTATGATCCTCTTCGTCATGATCTTCAAAACATTTTTACGGAAACACAAAATGCCCAAAGAGAAATATTTCTGAAAATGTTTCAAAAAGGCTGGTATTCATTAGAGGCAGCCGACCAGCAAAAAATCCAGCAATCTTATCAGCAGCATCAAGGCTATTCCAGCCAGTTTCCGTACGGCAATCAATCTCAATAAAAAGAAAGCTGTCTAAAGAGAGCCTGCCTTCCTTAAAAGAGGAGAGGACAGGCTCTATAAATAGCATTAAGTCTTTCAGATTCTTTACCGGTCGCTGATGACAATATACGCAGCCTTCATTGGTCCGTGGACTCCATAAACCGTGCTTAATTCGATATCAGCAGAGTTGCTTGGACCGGTCACAAATTGAATGTAAGAAGGAACGGCTTCACCGTTTTTTATTTTTTCAACGAGTGTTAGGAAGGGACGTTACGAGATCGGCGTTTCCTTCATTGGTCACAAGGGTTATCGAACCTGTTTCAGCGATCGCAAAATTGCATCCGGTAATCCCTACACCAGCTGTTAAAAATTCATTTCGAAGATGTTTTCTTACAAAAGCGGTGATTTCCTCAGGCTTTTCGGTATTGGAATAGTGAAGCTTTTCTTTTAATACATCCCGAATTTGAGTTTTATTTTTATGAAGAGCTGGAGCTACGATATGGCTTGGCTGATCTTCGTCCACTTGTAAAATGTACTCGCCGAGATCCGTCTCTATCACTTCAGAGCCCGCTTCCTCTAAATATTGATTTAAATGAATTTCTTCTGTGACCATCGACTTGGATTTCACCACTTTTTTAGCCTTTTTCTTCTGAACCACTTCCTTCACGTATTGAGAAGCTTCTTCTGCCGTTTGGGCAAAAAAGACATGTCCGCCTCTTTTCGCAACATTTTCGCTCAATTCATAAAGATAATAATCTAAATGATTTAATACATGCTGACGAATTTCCTCCCCTAAAGAACGCCATTCTTCCCAATTTCCAAGTTGTTCCGCCGGCAACGCTGTAAATTCCCGTCCTTCCACATTTCGCAATAATTTTATCGGCGCTTCCTTCACTCCCAATAGACGAGTCATATGACAGGAAGTATGATAAGTAGCTTTTCCTTCCAATTTCGCACCTACATCTTCGACACCTAGAACTTCAACAATAAATTGTGTCAATTCATACGTCTTATCGGCCAATTCTCTTGCCTTTGGCTCCCATATTGGATCGTCCTTGAAAATATGGGGATATTCCTTAAACATAAAAGCGCAAGAACCAGACGGAGCTACAACATACTCCGAATGTTTAAAAGTCTTGATCATATGTTTCATAGCATTCTTTGTCTCTTCTACATACCCGCTGTTGTAGGAGGGTTGTCCGCAGCAAATCTGACTTTCCGGAAAGTCAACCTTACATCCTAAATGTTCCAGCAATTCTGCCGTTGCTTTTCCAACATCTGTCTTAAACAGATCAACCAGACAAGTGACAAATAAACTTACTTTCAATAGCTCCACCTTCTTTTTCATATTGCTCCATTAAACAACTGGTCATCTGATGATATGTGAAGGATATTGTGTTTATCATACTACAATTATGTCAAAATCGGTACAATATTCCGCCTTTCACCTTTTTGGTGATTTAGAAAAAATTCTAGAAATAGGTTAGCTAAAAGCTCCTCACAATATCTTTTTCTTCAGCAAACAGATCGGCCTTGGTGGAAAAGATGCGGTCAATGCTTTCCTTGACGTCTTCTTTTCCACCAACTATTATCTACCAAATGCTGAAGAAGGAGTTTCTCATCCATCTTTCCCGTACTCTCTTAAATAAGCGTGTTCCAATCGTTGAAGGTTTCGATCCCCATTAGCTTTGGTGTTGTCAATAGTCAGGGGGCAAGAAATACACTGTTATTGAGGGAAATAAACTCGACCTTGTAAAATTGACCGGGGCGCTTATTGATTTACACAAAAAGAATTCCATCAATGATGACTAGGGAGAATAAATCTTGCTAGTCTTTTTTTATCCACTTTTTAGACTTCTTAATAAAAAATGATGCAGGTGTTTATACCTTTCTGTTGCTTTCAAATCAAATCTCAATACAACTCATTGTCTCCCAAGTAAATTTCTATCTACAATCTGTATTGTCAGAGGATTCCCCATATAAATGATCACTGGTCCCTTTTACAATTCACTTTTCTTCTTTTCATCGGCAAATGCTGCCATCAAGACTTGCTCTACTCCTTCTAAATGTTTTAGCATTGCTTTTTGGGCAGCTTCCTTATCACGGTCGACAACAGCCTGATAAATTCTTTCATGTTCCTCGTTTAATTTCTCCATTGTAGCGTCTTCAGAATAAAGAAGCAGCCGGCGAGTCTCTTTCATCGCTTCTGCCATTAAGTAGGAAACATGGTGCATGAATCGAACAAGCAAATGATTTTGCGTAGCTTTAGCAATGGCCATATGAAAGTCTAAATCCGCCTTTTCACCCAATTCCTCATTCCCCACCGCTTTTTTCATTTCGGCTAAGGTCTCGCCAATTTGGCGCAAATCGCTGTCTGTCCGCTTAACAGCAGCGGCGGCGACTATTCCGGTTTCCAAAATTTTTCTCATTTCCAGCAGTTGCTCAATCTGTTCGTCACTCATTAAATACGCTTGCGAAAGAGGGTACATAATGCCATCCGGATTGAATTCTTTCACAAAAGTGCCCTCTCCCTGCCTCATTTCTACGACACCCATTGCGCGCAAAGAAGTAAGCGCCTCGCGAATGGCGGAGCGCCCCACTTGAAAGTTTTCGGCTAATGCCTGAACCGATTGTAATTTATCACCCGGTTTTAACTCACCGCTTCGGATCATTTCTAAAAGGACATTCGCCACTTCTTCATATATTTTTTTCGGCTTTATTTTTTTAAACTCCAAAATTGTTTCCTCCCGTTGTATCTTTGCTATATTCCATTATAGTATCTTTTTCCAATCAAAGTGGAAAATTTGAGTTACAATAATAGAGAAACCTGGAACAGATTGGTGTTCCAAATGCAAAGGGTGTAAAAACAATGGAATATATCGAAAAGGGGAGCAAATTATATTCAAAAACGATTCTCTCCCTGTTTTTAGGAAGTTTTGTCACATTCGCAGTGATGTATAGCGTCCAGCCGTTGATCTCCACTTTTTCAAAAGAATTTAATGTAAGTCCAGCTAAAGCAAGCCTGTCACTCTCCCTTACAACCGGCCTTTTAGCTGTTTCGATGATTCTTGTATCGGCCTTGTCGGATGCTGTTGGAAGAAAAAAAATCATGGCGGCCTCTTTGCTGCTTTCTTCCATTTGTGCAGCTGTCACAGCTTTCAGTCAAAATTATTGGTTTTTATTAACAGCAAGAGCGATTATGGGCATTGCCTTAGCGGGATTTCCAAGTATTGCGATGACCTATATCAATGAAGAATTCCACCCTAAAAACTTAGGCGCTGCAATGGGAATGTACGTAAGCGGAACATCGATCGGCGGTATGGTTTCCCGCGTGGTCGTAGATGCTCTGACGGATTGGTTTTCTTGGCATGTTGCTTTAAGCGTAATCGCCTTCCTATCTCTTCTTGTCAGTGCTTGGTTTTGGAAGTCTCTTCCGGATTCTCGTCATTTTCATGCTCAAAAAGCTAGTTTTGGAAAGCTGTTTTCCGCTCTGGGACAAAATTTAAGAGAACCTGGACTGCTTTGTCTTTACAGTCTGGGATTCCTATTAATGGGAAGTTTCGTTACATTATATAATTATATTGACTATCCGCTAATGAATGAACCTTACCATTTAAGCCAAACGGTTGTCGGACTTATTTTTTTCATATACTTGGTAGGAACATTCAGTTCTACGTTTATGGGACGAATGGCCGATCGGTTTGGCAAGCCGAAAGCTCTTGTTTTCAGCATCGGCATTATGCTCCTTGGAGGAATTGTGACGATCAACAGCATCCTGGTCGTTAAGCTTATGGGCGTAGCTTTGTTTACATTTGGATTTTTTGGCGGACATTCCATCGCGAGCGGATGGGTTGGCCAAAGAGCTCTAAACTATAAGGCTCAAGCATCGTCTTTGTATTTGTTGTTTTATTATACGGGCTCAAGCATCGTCGGCACAACGGGCGGCACATTTTGGAGCCGATTTGGATGGATAGGGGTGATCGGATTAATT
>JADBKC010000208.1 GCA_014896555.1 Caryophanales bacterium
CCGACCAAGGGTATTCCAGGCAACGCCCTTGATGGTATGATGTCGAAGACTCATGATAGCTTTTTTCTTCCTACCACCACAAATACACTGGCATTTTCTGAAAACCGACTGCTCGACCTCTTATCAATAAATGCCATCAGCAATTGAAGACTTAAAGAACAAACTTCTCTGAATATTCCCGGAATTTTGTGCAAAGTTGCGTCTAGCCACAATTGAAGCGCAACGGCAGGAAGGGTTTGTACACTGTAAACCTGTTCAATCACAAATCCTGCTTCCGTAATAATTTTTTTAGTCCATCTATTGTCCATCTCCAATAATCCGTCGGATCCGGATGATATTGCCACAAGCCGTGCGTGGATAATATCAACGTGCCATCTGATTTCAATACACGGCAAGCTTCATTTAAATACAAAACAGGGTCCTCTACATACTCCAACACCTGTGTGGATAAGACACAATCAAATGAATCATTTTCAACAGGCAATCGCCCATTCTCTATAATCAAATCAGCATCAGGATTGCCCTCAATGTCAACGCCAACATACGTATGACATTTATTTTGAAACAAAGGTTTGTATGGTTTATTCCCGCAACCAAAATCTAGTAAACTATCGAAGGTAAAATCTGGATGACTGATAATCCTTTGAAGAACATTCCTTAAGGAAGTAAGCACATAGTATGATCTATTCCACTTTTTGGGAAATAATCGATTGTCTCTATTTTGCAATCTATATAGCAAACTGAAATTATTTGTATTAATTAAGCTAAAAATTATCACCAATTCATTGTTAGAGCTAATTTAATCATTTGAATATCTCTTTTATATATTTTCTTTTATTGTATGGCAATTTAATCTTATTGATAACTTTACTCAAAAAATGAATGAAATGCATATCATAATTCAATTTTTGTATCGGTCTTTTAGTGGAAATTAAACAATGCACGTATTGGTTGTACATCCACACGTTCTTCATTTCAAAATATTTGATAAATAAATTGTTATGTTCACATATGAGCAGTATATCCTTCATACTTATTTCCTCATCAATGATTTGTAGCTCATCTGGATTGTTCTCTTTTAAATATCTTTGATAAAATTCACTAGGAAATGTCAGCAAAAAAGATGCACTTTCTGACGCAATTGACAACAAACTATTAAACAATTCTATATGTTTATTCTTAGGAATATGTTCAATCACATCTATCAATAAAAAAACATTAACAGGAGAGCTTATTTTATTTTTAAGAAGATTAAAATCTGACAATACATCTGCAACAAAGAAATCAACATTTCTATTTTTAACTGTTTTTTTAGCGTACCATATGTTCCGATCACTTATATCAAATGCCCATATATGTCCATATTTCAACTTTCTTGCAACTCTTTCCGTAACTATTCCTATGCCACATCCAATTTCAAGTACATTATCATTTTTTTTCACATTTTTAAGTATAAACTTTGTCGCAAGATCTATCCTTTTATTTCCATACAACCTATAACCCAGCATTCGCGAATCCAGGAAATCGTCATAAAACTTTTTAATTTCTTTATTCTGCATAATATGAACTGATTTTATATTTTTTAATTAATTTAATTACTTCTTTCTCCAGATTAAACTCATTTTCTACCTTTTCTCGAGCTTGTTCAATCATTCTCGAAAGTTCATCAGGATCTGTGTGAATCAACCTGATAATGCAGTCTTTGATTTGTTCCACATTGCCTTCTTCGGCTAAAAATATTCGATTGTCTCCACTAATTAACTCAGGAATCCCAGAATGATATGTAGAAACGCAGGGCAACCCAAGATATTGTGCTTCGATCAATACTGTAGGTATACCCTCTTCGTCTCCATTCTGTGCACGTTTACTGCATAATATAAACGCATCAGCTTGAGACATTTCACCTAATACCTGATGATTTGGCAATGCACCTGATAAAAATACAGCGTCATCCAATTTCTGATTTTGTATCAACTTTGATAGCTCATGCTTCAGTGGACCATCACCAATAATTTTTAGCTTAACGTTGTAACCCGCATCACGTACTTTCTTTATTGCTAATATTGCATCAGCATAACCCTTTTTTTCAACCAATCTACCTACAGAAATTAAATTTTCAATTTTTGAAGAACGTTTTTTTATATTGATATTTTTCATTCTTTTACTAACATGAATAACAGATATTTTTCCTTCCGGACAACCTTCTACTAGTAGTTTATTTTTCATATAAGTTGATACTACTGTAACACCGTTTACTGTTATCCATAATTTTTTATATTCTTTCCGCCAGAATTTTTCCGTTAAAAGCCGCGAAGCATCATAACCATGAAATGAGACGATCAGAGGTATTTTTAACTGTTTCGCTATAGGTGCAACAATCACTCCCATCGGTCCAAAATGGGCATGAATAACGTCAGGGTTTACTTGCTCAATAATTTTCCGCATTGCCCTGCGTTGTATGGAAAAATATCGGCCTGGACCTTTACTTAATTGTGCGATGAACCTCTGTATCAACCATACTATATCGTGCTTAATCCGAACAATATACACACGATCAAAAGGCCGATCCTGCTCATTTAATCGATGAAATGTTAACACGTGATTCTCTATTCCCTGTCGTTCCAACTCTGTTATGTAATCATAGATAAACGTCTCAGACAAGGGAGAAAATGCACTGCAGATATGTAATACCTTCATCGGTCGGCTTTATAAGGAATTTTTTAATGGTTGCTCTTCCTTCAGCTTATCGAGACATATATTCACCACCTTTTCTACGCTTATCCCCTTCATGCATGCATTCTCCTGTACCTCATCGTGCACACATTTTTTGCAGAACAGGGCATCATTGCGGATGACGATGTTTTTCCCATCATCGGGCGGATACCACTTGCCGGGATAATCACGACTGCTAAAG
>JADBKC010000209.1 GCA_014896555.1 Caryophanales bacterium
ATTCCACTGTAGAACGTATTTTTTATACGGTTGCCCAGGAAAAGGTGGACCTTCAAGTATGAAAATTTAATAGGATTGTTTATTAGTTTATTTTCAAATCAATGGATGTAAAACGAGATTCGAAAAGTTCCTTCACGTTTAGCACTTAATCAGTCCACTTCTATTATTCAGTTTCATTTGAAACAGAAACAAATGATTGTCGAAGCAGGAAATTGCATTTCTCCCTCAAATCAAGGAACAATTGCAGTTTATTTTTACGACACATGTGCATGAGAAGTTTAAGCAAATCATTGAACATTTCCAAAAAAAATTATTGCAATCCCTCCAGAGTCTGCCATTCAAATGATCATTACAACTATAGTTGGATTTTTCATCACTCGGTTTATCGTATTGCCGCATCACAACTGGGATGATGTAATGGAAACAGCAGAAATGGAACGAACCATTCAATTTTTGATGCATGGTCTTCTAAAAAATAACGATAATGACCAAAAAAGATCATGAAATTTTATCACAAATGACAAAAACAAAATCTTTTCACAAATGACAATCCTTCGATTCTCTTATTTGAAATCAGAATAAAATGTTATCTTGCAAAAAGAAAGGCTGGTTCAACACCGCTAAAAGAGTATGAACCAGCCTGATTTTTTTCATATATCGGGTATGGAAGCAAATGACTGATGGTTGAAATTAGAATGTATGAGCTAAATCTTTTGCACGCGCAATGGCGTTTTCTTTGATTTCTTGTGCTTTTTCAGGCATTGCATTATGTCCTTCGACAAATAATCCTTCAAAAGAAGGAACGCCAAAGAAATTCATAATCACTTGTAAATAGCGATGGCCCATCTCCACTTCAGCTGCAGGGCCTTCTGAATAAATACCTCCGCTAGCTTGGATATGTAACGCTTTTTTATCGGTTAACAATCCAACGGATCCTTGTTCTGTGTATTTAAATGTTTTTCCTGCTACTGCCACTGCATCAATGTATGCTTTCATAACTGGCGGGAATGAAAAATTCCACATTGGAGTGACGAATACATATTTATCTGCAGCTACAAATTGATCGCTTAATTCAGCAAGACGTCCTACTTTTGCTTTTTCTTCTGCAGAAAGTTCTTCCAATCCTTTTCCAGATTGAAGTTTTCCCCATCCGCTGAATACATCAGCATCAATTTGAGGGATATTTTCTTTATAAAGGTCAATATGAATGACTTCATCATTCGGATTGACTTCTTTGTATGTTTCGATAAAAGCTTTCCCTACAGCCATGCTGTAAGATTTTGTTTCATCATGCGGATGTGCAGTGATGTATAAAACTTTTGCCATTGTTGTTCCACCTTTCTTAGTTTGTATGAAATTAAAGACATTTTATTGTTGTCTTAATGACAGCAATTTCATACCAATGAGATTGTCTTTAAATTAAATATCTTTAATTCGAGATTATAATACCGTACTTTTATTTTTTTGTCTACTATTTTTATTTGAAAAACAATCATCCGTATAAAATAGTTTTCATGTGAGACATACATGATTATCGGCTGTATGTTATCAAACTTTACAACTTTTTATACATGACTTATTCTTCTCCCTTCTTAACGGAAGTCTTTTAAAAAATGTAGATGCATTTTGCACACATACAAAAAGACCCTGCCACCCATAATGGCAAGGGTCTGCTTTTCATACGATATGCGACACGACAAAATCTGGATTTTAAAAAACGAATGGATTTTTACCATAAATTATATAGAAACAGGAGATAGTGATTTTGACATATACACTACTTGCTTAGCTAATCTCTGGATTCGTTCCACAACTTCTCCATCGATGATCTCATTCTTTTCATTATATAACAATTAATGTTATATTATATTACTTATAATAAACGCCATACAGGCATTTGTAACCAGCCATTGAATGATTTTTTTTACCGGCCAATTTTTATTTCTTCCTAAACCTTTTTATAATGGCATATGATAGGAGGGTTTACAATGGAATGGAGACCGAATAAATTGCACAAACTACCATTGTATAAGAAAATTGCCAATTATTTAGAATCCAGAATTATCAACGGAGAGTTTCCACCGGGGAGCCGCTCGGAAACATCCACTTTTTTCTACCAAATGGAGGCATTCACTTATGGTGCCAATTTATGGATGACCAATTGGATGAAACATTACTATTCCAACAAGCTGTTAAAAACGGAATGGTTTTCGCCCCTGGAATTACACTCGGTTCTCATCGTCGATATATAAGGTTGACTTACGGTCGTGTCAATACAGATTCCATTACAGAAGGAATTCATCGGTTTGCAAAAGCGCTGAAGACATTGTTGCAAAAGCTTTGAAGTAAACATTCCATCAGTGAAGGTTTTCTCCCGTCCTTCAATGATGGTTCGTTGAATGAATCGAGCCATCATCCCCATCATTTTTGGCATTGAATGCTTGATTTCAAATTTCCATATTGCGGAAACCATCTTACACTGAATTCAACTTAAATATTCTTTTTTGTAATTTGTTATATTCCATTCTCTTTTTACAAATACTAATTTCACATGGATAGGTTTTTGAATTCAGTGAACACGAACAAATCATAAAAACAGGTGATACAATTTGAGACTATTCCTACCAATAGCATCCCATGTCCTGACAGCTTTCTTTACTACCATTTGGAATAGACGAAGAGAAATAAGCCAAGATCGAAAACTCTATTTTTGGTTAATGATTGGTGGATTTGTCTGGTCACAACTTCAAACCGAATACTTGATTTGGCGGATTAATCGCAAGACTGAGCAGGAAAACAATTAATTTTTTTCAATCATGATCATATGAAGAATTATCAACCTCTTTCATACCAGATAAAGGATTACAAAGAGACCTTATATTACGTTCACCGCATCACCGGCCTA
>JADBKC010000042.1 GCA_014896555.1 Caryophanales bacterium
TGATATAGAGGAAGTGGCCTCAACAAACGGATTATCAGTCGAAAAAGTGATTGAAATTCATTCATCCGCTAGCTATCATGTATATTTTCTTGGCTTTGCTCCAGGTTTCCCTTTTTTAGGAGGAATGGATCCATCCATCGCAACTCCAAGAAAACAATCACCTCGTCTGAAAGTTCCGGCAGGTTCTGTTGGAATTGCAGGAAATCAAACAGGAATTTATCCAATTGAAACACCTGGAGGCTGGCAAATAATAGGCAGAACTCCGATTTCTTTATTTCAACCGGATCAAAATCCGCCCACCTTTTTGCTCCCAGGCGACAAGGTCAGATTTGTGCCTATAACAAAGGACGTATATGAAAATTGGGAGGATCAAACATGGGAATTCACATCACAAAAGGAGGACTATTAACGGTTGTTCAGGATTTGGGGCGGTTCGGATACCAGTCCTTCGGTTTTATTGTAAGCGGCGTCATGGATGCTTTTGCCATGAAAATAGCGAATATCACTGTAGGAAATCATGAAAATGAAGCGGTATTAGAAATGAATTTTGTCGGACCGATATTGCTGTTTGAGGAAAATATGGTGATCAGTTTATTTGGAGCGGATATGCTGCCTGAAAAAAATGGAGAGACGATTGTACACGGAAAACCGATTTTCGTAAAAAAGGGAGATGTTCTTCGGTTCCATGCTGCGTCGAAAGGAAGCCGCTGCTATTTGGCCGTAAAAGGCGGATTCGATCTTCCATCGGTTCTAAACAGCAGAAGTACTCATTTAAGTGCAAAAATCGGCGGGTTCCACGGGAGAAAACTAGAGTCTGGGGACAGGATTCCAATCCGAAAACCTAGCCAGCTCCTTCCTGTTTCTTGGAGAATTGGAAATAGATATCACCATTATATAGGAACGGAAGATCATACGATTCGATTTGTGAAAGGCCGCCAATATGATTGGTTTACGGAAGAAGCCATTTCCAAATTTCAAACAGAGCCGTTTCAAATTACTCCTCAGTCGGATCGAATGGGGTATCGTTTGGAAGGGCCTCCTTTGAGTTTGAAGAAAAGCAAGGAATTAATAACAGAAGGAACAACATTTGGTTCCATACAAGTGCCTCCAAACGGCCAGCCTATTATTCTGATGGCCGACAGACAACCAACGGGCGGCTATCCAAAGATTGGCCAGGTGATTCAGGCAGATTTGCCGAAACTGAGCCAAATGCGGCCGGGCGATGCGATCCAATTTCAGGAGATCAGCTTGAAAGAAGCGCAGCAGCTGCTGATCAAAGTCCATCGTGAGCTAGCGTATTTAAAAGCGGCCGTCAAATTAAAATGGAGGGATGTGGACTATGTTTAAAGTGGACCTTAATTGTGATATGGGAGAGAGTTTTGGTCCATATACACTTGGCAATGACAAGGAAATGATGAACTATATCTCCTCGGCAAACATTGCCTGCGGTTTTCATGCAGGCGACCCGAACATCATGGATCAAACCGTCAAGCTGGCACTAGAGCACAACGTAAGTATTGGTGCTCATCCCGGTTTTTTGGATTTACACGGATTCGGCCGAAGAAAGATCCAGATCACCCCTGAAGAGGCTTATCAACTGATTGTCTATCAAGTGGGCGCATTACAAGGTTTTGTCCAAGCGAACGGAGGAAAACTTCATCATGTGAAACCACATGGTGCGCTCTATAATATGGCAGCCGTCCATAAAGAATTGGCGGAGGCCATTGCCTTGGCCATTTACCGGATCGATCCTGGAATCGTACTGTATGGACTGTCCAACAGCGAATTAACGAAAGCAGGTGAAGCGATCGGTCTGAAAGTGGCGCATGAAGTGTTTGCTGACCGCACCTATCAGCAGGACGGCACACTGACACCAAGAAACATGCCGAATGCTTTGATTATGAGTGAAGAAGCTGCCATTCGGCAAGTAGTAAAAATGGTAAAAGAACAAAAAGTGGACACAGTCGATCATCATGAAATAAGTATTCAAGCAGATACGATTTGTCTTCATGGAGACGGACGTACGGCTCTATTATTTGCTAAGCGTATTCATGAAATATTTCAAGCAGAAGGTATTAAAATCGAGACCGTCTAGAATTCGATAAAGGTAGAAAAGAGAATGGGCCTTTACTGGGACAAGAAACCAAGGATTGATCGTTTCCGCTTTTTAGCCCGTTTGTGATAGAAGAATCAATAGCGACTTAAACTTTCAGGCTGGTCCCACTGTTGTACCGGTGGGACCAGCCTGGTGAATTCAGGGGTTTACCAGCGGTGTGCTTTCGCATTTCTTCTTAAAATAAAATTGGTCTTTGACATTTCGGTATGTCCATTTATTTGTGATTTGGAGCGTTTCGGTCTTGTCCAATTGTGGTGAAAAAGTTCTGAGTGTGGATCAAGCTGATCTTTATAACCCATCTTATCACCTCTTTGAAAGGATAGGCGATATTCAGCGAGGAATATCATATATAGGTTTTCTCAAAGAGAAAGAAATATTCTTCATATGAAACAATAGTACATTTCCAAGTGTAGAAGGAATAAAAAGAAGGGGAAGGAAAAAATGAAATAAAATTGTGTTGATTGTGGAATGCGTCGTTTTTTTAAAAAAGATACATTTATATTGATGCCAAAAAAAGGAAAATTCACTTCAACCGCTAAAGCTGTTGATTAGAAATGAAAAACTTGTAAGATTTTATAACATATAATACAATAAAAGAAAATTAAAAATTCTAATAATTAAAATAAAAGGGGGATTTGTTGAAAATGGTAGATTTATGATTGTGTTTTTTAAATCTTTCCATAACAAATGTGTTTACATTTCCAAGAACAAAAAAGTCAAGTAGAGGGGCTTCGAACGGAAATTTCCGTTCCATATTTATGCAATTTTCAGACTCTTTTTTAAAATGATTCCAGTTTTTTTTGAATTTTATTGTATAATAGTAAAAAGCGGCGCGAGTGGTGGAGTTCTGGAAGAGTGTGAAATAGGTAAGTCTTCCTAAGACTCTTTTTTGTTTTGCTGAAATAGTTTTTCGGAAGATAGTCCCCTATTTGCAACCACTTTTTCGCTTGCAATTCTGTCCAATTGGCAGTGAAGCTGAGGCGAAAAACGTTCTTTAACGAACAGGGAAAAACAATACTTTCAATTATACAGAAGTGGTGCGTTTAAAAAGCGCATAAACAGAAAGGATGAAACAGATGTCAGATAACAGATCTTTGCAGCGTGGTTTAAAGAACCGGCATATTCAGCTAATTGCTATTGGGGGGGCAATTGGCGTAGGGCTGTTCTTAGGCTCTGGGAAATCGATCCATTTTGCCGGACCTTCTATTATGCTCGTTTATTTGATTACGGGGATCATGCTCTTTTTCATGATGCGCGCCTTGGGTGAATTGCTGCTTTTCCGGCCGACAGCTGGTTCGTTTACGGACTTTGCTGAAACGTTTATCGGACCGTGGGCAGGTTTTATTACAGGTTGGACCTACTGGTTCTGTTGGATTGTGACCGGGATTGCCGAAATTACAGCTGTAGGTTTGTATGTAAAATTTTGGATTCCTGACTTGCCTCAATGGATCCCTGCGCTTATATGCGTTCTTGTGCTGTTTGCGATCAATATGGCAACTGTAAAAGCGTTCGGTGAAATGGAGTTTTGGTTTGCTATTATTAAGGTTGTGACGATTGTAGCCTTAATTGTCATTGGATTGCTTTTGGTTTTTATTGGATATAAAAGCCACGATACCCATGCTACGTTTTCTAATCTTTGGAGTCACGGAGGGTTTTTTCCAAATGGAGCTTCCGGATTTCTGCTTGCTTTCCAAATGGTCGTGTTTGCCTATGTTGGAATTGAACTTGTAGGGGTAACAGCTGGTGAAGCGGAAAATCCGGAAGTCACTTTGCCAAAAGCGATTAACAATATACCCATTCGAATTTTGATTTTTTATATTGGTGCTTTACTTGTCATTATGTCGATTTATCCGTGGAATGGCGTCGATCCGAACAGCAGTCCATTTGTGAAAGTGTTCTCGCTTATCGGCATTCCATCTGCTGCAGGGGTTATAAATTTTGTGGTGCTGACCTCAGCAGCATCTTCCTGCAACAGTGGTATTTTTAGCACTAGCCGGATGCTTTATACGTTAGCAAACGAAGGAAAAGCGCCAAGGAAGCTGAAAGAGCTGAATGATCGAAGCGTTCCTGCCCCTGCTCTTATCACTTCGACGCTTGTGCTTTTGATCGGTGTTTTATTAAACTATTGGCTGCCAGATCAAGTGTTCACATTGGTGACCAGCATTGCAACTATTTGTTTTATTTGGGTATGGGGCATTATATTAATCGCTCACTTGCGGTTCCGTAAATTAAAACCGGAAGAAGCTAAGAAAATTTCATTTCAAATGCCATTCGCTCCTGTTTCAAACTGGATTGTGCTTGCTTTCTTTGTGTTTATTCTTGTCGTGCTCGGACTCGCCTCCGATACGCGGGTAGCCTTGTTTGTCACCCCGGTATGGTTTATTCTTCTAGCGATTGCTTACGGCATTACGAAGAGAAAACAAAATGGTGCGCTGTAAAAATTCAATCATCTAGAATAGAAGATTAGAAGAACCCCGTTCCAAATTAGGAACGAGGTTCTTTTCGTGCGGCGACGCCGATCATTGCCGCAGGAATTATCAATGGATGAAACGCGATTAATATTGCCGGTACACATAAGGGTCTTTTAGTTTCGGTATTTTTTTCCAACTCGTTACCTTTAAATAAGGAATATCTTCTTTAAACGGCTGATAATAAGTCGTTTTCAGCGTTCCTTCTACTTGCAGCCATTCGTCCTTGTGTATTTGGGATTTCATGTCTTTTGGAAACTCGACAAGCATTCCATATACTCCAGCATCGGCTATGCAGTGGATGATCCCGAAGCGGAGAACAAATAATTGGTTGTTTTGAATATCCTCTGTTCGATAAGCGAATCCTTTTAAAACAACCGTTTTTTCAATAAAGTTGCCCGGATGGTTATAAATGGATTCCAGCGCTCGAAAATAATGGTTGTCGTCAAGAACGATCCGGCTTTCGGATCCATATTTCTTCAAATCTTTTTTATCAATTTGGTTATAGGCTATTTTATCGTAATAAGGGCTTGCATCTGGACGCAAGATTTGATGGTTGGCATATTGATCGGTATCGTTGTCGATAAAAGAGAAATGAAATCCTTTCGCTTTTACAATTGTGGAGTCCAATGTTGCCGCCGGCAAAAAAAGGCCCGTGATGATAGGAATCAGCATCATACTATAAGTAAACACTTTTTTCCAAATGGTATCTTCATCATGGGAATGGTCGTGGCCATGGTCGTGATCGTGTTCTTTACGATTATCGCCTCTTGCCCATTGAATCAATTGATACATCGTTAAAAAACCCATCAAAAAGATCATGCTGAAGGAAAGATACGAATATTTCATATTAATATATTTGCTGATATCTCCTTTGGCGTGCAGCATCATAAAAAAATACGTGAAGCCGAACAAAATGATAACCCTGAGCATAATCCACACCTCCCATACAGATAGTCAGTCGCCTGTCATTCGCTCTGAAGAGTTCTTCCGACAAATCCTTCGTTATGATTGAAGCATAGGGAATTCTCAAAGCGGGCCCTAATCTAGATCATTAATGCTCCAATAAAAACAAATGCAGCAATTAGCGAAACAAGCGCAAACACAAACCGTTTTTGAAAAGCGTCAAGCATCATGAATAAATTTTTAATATCCACCATCGCTCCAAACACTAAAAAAGCAATAATTGGACCTGTTCCGAAAAGGCCGGAAAAAGAAGAGGCAATAAATGCATCTGCTTCTGAACAAATCGACAGGGTAAAAGCCAGCGCCATCATGACCAAGACAGCCGTTATTTTCGAATGGCTAAATTCCAGCAAAGTGCTCGTTTTGAAAAAGGTTTGCATAGCGGAAGAAATCAGCGCTCCAAAAACTAAAAATTTCCCAACAGAGAAAAATTCGTCAATGGCATGATCGATTGTTCCGACTATTTTCGAGCGTATGTTCATTTTATGGGACTCATGTGAATGATTGTGAGAAAAATGATCCATCGCTTGTCTTAACTGTTGATCATTAAATAGATAAGAAATGGCAATGCTGACGACAATGGAGACCCCAATGGCTAAGCTGCAGCGATAAAGCGCCATTTTCCAACTGTCCCCGAACGCAACGAAAGTGGAAAATATGACAATAGGATTGATAATCGGACCGCTCAACATAAAAGCAATAGCGGCATGGAGAGGAACATTTTTTTGAACTAGCCGTCGAGTAATCGGGACAATCCCACATTCGCAGCCTGGAAACAACGATCCAATACAAGAACCAAGGGCAGCAGAAGCAAAACGATTGGCTGGTATCAACTTGGCAATCATTTCCTCTGTCACAAACATTTGAATCAGCGCTGACAGAAAAACGCCGATGACAACAAACGGCAAAGCTTCGATTATAATACTGATGAAAATGGTATTCATTTGTAACAAAGTTTGACTCATTGATTTCCACCTCGAATATCTAGGTGCATGTCCAGACCAAAACTGGCTGGAAATACACTGACAAGCATTTTACAAACGCCTAAAAGAAAGAGTATATATGATCCATCATGAATTTTAATGAACTGTGTTCAATTCCATTTGTATTGGAAACATATATTATTAGATGTTTTTATCAAATCACTATCCATTTCAAACGTCAAGCAATCTGTTAATCTAGTGGACAATAAAGGAATCTCTCAATGGTCCATTGGAAATAAATAAGGATCCTGATGCATGCCCAAAGAGTATAAAAAGCCATATGTCATCATACCAAAATGGGTGGATACATACGAGTGGAAATAGTAGATATTTATACAAACTTTTAAACATCCGAGTTAAAAAAAGCAGTTATGGAATGAGAGGGGAAACGCTTTGGAAGCTTAAATTCTGGCCTATACAACTAACATCATCACTTTTGGCATAGCCGAAAGAAAAGAAAAATGGGCTTCCATAAACAAAGCCCATGAAAGAAACGCTCATCGTGGGCTTCTGCTAAATGAACGACTGTTTATTGATTGATATTATAAAAGGCTTTCTTCACATCAATCTTTTCGTTTATCACTTTATTTTTGTAAAGCCAATCGTTCACATGTTCCCAAACTTCTTGATCTTGGTAGCCAAATGGCTTGTCTTGGCTGTTCATTAAAGGAAGCAGAATATTCAAACTTTTTGTCTCTACTTTTTTATCAAGAGGGAAACTGTCGTTTTCATGGTCAAGCAGGATCTTTAAACCGGCTTGAGGGTTTTTCGTAACTTCTGATTGCCCTTTTGAAACAGCTTTCCAGAACTTTTTATACACATCCTTCTTTTCTTGAAGCCCTTTTTCGCTGGCAACAAGTACAAGTTCATAATAATCAGGAACTCCATATTGGGCTGGATTGAATACTCGTACAGGAAGCCCTTCTTTTTCTAGAAGGATGCGTTCATGATTGATATAGCCGCCAATAATGCCATCCACTTTATTGGAGGTGATAGATGGAATTAAATCAAAGCCGACATCGGTCATTTTCACTTTTTTTGGATTACCCCCGTCTGTTTGGATCATCGTATTCAATATGGCTTGTTCTATATCAATAGACGAATAGCCGATATTTTTTCCTTCCAAATCTTTAGGACGGTGGATCGAACTATTTTTTGGAACCATTAAATAATCAAGAGGGTGTCTTACAAGGGCAGCTAAAGATACAACCGGGATTCCGTCGGCACGGGAAACAATTAATTGCGGCTGGTAGCTAATTGCTAAGTCGACTTTTCCTGCCGCGACAAGTTTCAACGGATCGTTCGTTTCAGCCGGCATTTTAATGTCAACGTCAAGCCCTTCTTTTTCAAAATATCCTTTTTCTTTCGCAGTATAAATAGCGGAATGGACAGCATTTGGATACCAATCCAGCATGATCGTTACCTTCTGCTTTCCATCCTTTGTCTTTGTTGCATCTTGTTGAGATGAACAACCTGCTGCCACCAATACAAACAATAAACTTACACAAAACAATGGGATGATTTTTTTCATGTTTCAACACCTATCTCTATTATTTTTATTCCACTTTAAAAATCTTTTTTCAATGAAAGCAGCTATACTAAATAAAACCATTCCTAGCACCGTTAATAAAACAACGGCTGCAAAAACTCCTTCGGCATTTAAATTGCCGGACATGCGCCTTGTGTAGTACCCAAGTCCTTCGCTGGCTCCAAGCCATTCGCCAATGGTAGCGCCAACGATAGAATAAATAACCGCCATCTTGATGCCCGAAAAAAGAGAAGGCATAGCAAAAGGAACTTCTAATTTTACAAATATTTTCCACTTGGACGCTCCCATAGACCGTAAAAGATCCACATATTCTTGATCGATATTTTTGAGTCCATCATAGCAGCTGATCACGATAGGAAAAAAAGCAACAAGCACCGTTACAGCGATTTTGCTCCAAATATCATACCCAAACCAAAGGACAAAAATGGGGGAAAGGGCAATGACAGGAATAGTTTGGGAAAATAAGACAAAAGGATAGAGCATTTTTTCCACCAGTTTGGAAAAGTGTATGGCTAGCGCTATGGTGAGCCCAGCTACAAAAGAAAAAGCAAAACCGATCAAAGCTTCTTTCAGCGTTGCTGGTGTATGTACCCATAACAAAGCCTGTTTCTGTTCGTAAAGCATTTCTAACACTTTGGAAGGAGCAGGGATGATAAAGGATGGTACTTTTCCGGTTCTTGCCGCCCACTCCCATAGGGAAACGATCATAATGACCAAAATGCAAAATGCCCCATAGTCTGTCAACAATCGCTTTAACTTACTCATTGGCAATCTTCTTTTCTAATGTTTTTCGATAAGTTTGCACTTCTTCCCAATAGACCATGTCGACACTTCTAGGTCTTGGCAAATCCACGATAATTTCTTCTACTTTATGATCAGTGTGCAATAGCAAAATTTTATCGCTTAATAAAATGGCTTCTTCTAAATCGTGAGTGATAAATAAGATGGTATTGTCCAGTTCCTTCCAAATCGATAATAGCCAATCGTGCATTTCTCTCTTCGTCAAAGCGTCGAGAGCAGCGAAAGGTTCATCGAGGAGCAAAATTTCTCTTCCCATAAAAAGGGTTCGCAGAAATGCCACCCTTTGTCTCATGCCCCCGGAAAGCTGTTTTGGCAAAGCATCCGCCCAACGGGACAATCCTAAGCGTTTCAGCCATTCCTCTGCATTGTCCTTCGTCAGTTTTTGCTTATTTTGCACTTCTAGGGGAAGCATAATGTTTTCCATTACGGTGCGCCACGGCAGTAATAAATCTCGTTGAGGCATATAACCAACACTGCCGGGGCCCGGAGTTTTTCCGTTGACGGAAATGATCCCTTCCTTACATGGAAACAAGCCGGCAATCAGTTTTAATAGTGTACTTTTTCCTGTCCCGCTTTTTCCGATTAATGAAACAAATTCTCCTTTTTCGATATGAGCGGAAAAGTTAAGGATGACCGGTTTTGTTTCGCCAGGATAGGTATAGGAAACATTTTCTAAACACACAGACATTTTTTGTTTTCCTCCTTCCCATTGAATCTTTCCTTTTCTGTCTGTGTGGGAAGGATGAAAAAACCCGCTCTTCAGCCTAAAGAGCGGGTTCATCTCCAATGTAGATTCCAAACAGACTTCACCACTTCCCTACGCTGGCATTACCCATCTCAGGTTCAAAGGGTTTAGAACAAACGTTCAATCTCAGCCTTAGCGGCTCCCCTAGTGTGTTGTATGAGATATGAATTTTTCTTTAGTTCATCGTAACAAATTTGCTTAAAAAAGTAAAATGATAGTAGTAGAATTGTCTCATTCATGGCAGTATTTGTTATGAAATTTATAAATTTTTTAAAATATAGAAAAATTTATAAAAATTATATAAATATGGAAGATTTTTAGTAATCATGAATTATAATGGAGAAAAATTGGAAAGGGGAGAAGTTCTTTGGGAAAAAAGGTGGTCAATTTAATTACGAAAAAAACGATGGCCATTGCTCCAGCTTATGATCTCGAACATGAATCCATCATTTATGAAGTGGATCGCACGTTTTTGAGCAAAAAACGTCCGCTGGACATTTTGGATGATGCTTGCATTTGCCGCTGTTCCACTTATGAAGGAAGAATCCAAGCTGTCCGCAAAAAATTAGGGCACTACAAAAAAACTCCTCTGATGATTTCTCCAGATGAAATGCTCTACGCCTTTCCTACCAAATCGCCTGAACGCTATGACTGTATATGGGTTTTTCCGCGTCATGTGAAAGAATGGAGAGAGGCAGGGGAGAATACATTGATGGTTCGATTTCTCAATGGCTTGGAAATTACCGTCCATTGTTCTTCTTACTCTTTTAAGCGTCAAAAAGAAAAAACAGCGGACTGCTTAATGCATTTTTCTGATCCTCCATTTGTACATATTAAAGCATTTCCAACCATCAAGCGTGAAATGGAGAAGATTTAAATTCGAATTCATTCTTCGCTTATCTTTTACAAGGACGAGGCTTTTTTGGATCAGCATCTTTGGAGTTATTGTTTCTCTATAGATTCATTCACTTCCATTTACTTCGGGAATTTTTATGAACTGTACCATTATCCATATTGGTGGGAACTGGAGACATTGGAAAACACAATGGTTTCGTAAGACAGCGTTTTAAGGAATTGTAGGAGTCGGCAAGCGGGACTGTAAACTTTTGTTGAAGAAGATCTTTTGTTCACTATTTTTAAATGAAAATATCAATTTATTACTATTTTAGTTCGATCACCTTGCCGTCTGTAAGCGTCAAGTTTCTTTCTGCAATTGTGTTGCTGCTTTAGTCCTTTGAAGGGGTAAGATTTTTTAATCTTGCTCCTTCGTTAACAATTTCCATTTTTCAAACGAAAAGTTAATGATTTCCTACATTCATTGTAGGAGTAAAATCATATCCTTTAAACAAAGGTTACTAAAATTACTAAAAAAGGAGACCATCTTCTATGGCTGAAAAATATTTTACATTTTTTGTATAATATATATAGTAATTGTATTGTTTTTCAATTATACTTATCAATTGAAAAATATTACTTTAACTGGTTTGTTTGATATTTTTTTGATTTTTGTTGTCGATTTCAGAACTTTATTACAAAGGGGAAGAGAGAAATGAAAAGTTCAAAAAAGTATGAAAATTTTTACTTTCGCTTTGTCTAGTCATCCCTTTGTTGTTTTCATCATTTGGTTCAATAACAAAAGCAAACGCTGCGCGAGCAAACATATTATCCCACAAATATGGGTGGTAATGATAATGTTTATGCGCAATATAAATGAGTGTTTACTATACTAATACTGAAGTTTAAAAAATTGTTTCTCGATATGACGCACTGAGTTCAAATAAATTCAAGTTATAATTCTTAATATTAAAATTCAAAATAAATTGAATTATTAGATGATGAGTGAAACGATCGTTTTCTGCTTTTCGATTAGATAAGGGAGGAGAGCTTATATGAGTAAAATTTCCAAAACACCAGAAACACCCTATTGTGCAGTTGTTTTTACTTCTGAACGAACAGAAGGAGATAATGGTTACGAAGAAATGGGAGAAAAAATGGTTAGATTAGCTTCCCAACAGCCCGGATTTTTGGGAGTCGAAAGTGTGCGGGGGGAAGATGGACTTGGAATAACAGTTTCCTATTGGAATTCATTAGAAGCTATAAAGAATTGGAAACAAAACACAGAGCATAAAATTGCACAAGATAAAGGGAAAAAAGTATGGTACAAAACATTTGCTACGAGAGTTAGCAAATTGGAAAGAGATAGTTTTTTTTGAAATTTAAGGTGAAGCCTAAAACGAAGGAGCTTAGTGTATGAAATTTAGACATATACTTGAATCCGACTACATATCAGTGATAACTGTAATTGATGATTGGTGGGGTGGACGGCATATGACTGACATGCTACCAAAACTTTTTTTTCAACATTTTCAAGACACAAGCTTTGTAGCTGAACAAGATAATGTCATCGTTGGTTTCTTAATTGGGTTTGTGTCACAAACATATCCAACTGAATCGTATATTCACTTTATTGGTGTGCATCCAGAGTATAGAAAAAATGGACTTGCAAAATATCTATACCAGATGTTCCTCGATAAGGTTCGAGAAAAGGGATGTGAAACGGTTCGCTGCGTCACATCACCTGTAAATAAAACTTCAATTGCTTTTCATATACATATGGGATTCCGAATTGTGAAGGGAACAAGCGAGGTTGATGGTGTGCCAGTTACTGTTGACTATGATGGGATAGGACAAGATCGAGTTTTATTCGTTAAAGAATTGCGATAGTTGTGTTTTGCTGTTGTTTCAATCCGGCTTTTTCATTTAAATTCGCAAAAAAAATCACCACTAAAAAATTTACAAATAAACACAAGTTCTTGTCGAATTACCAAACTGATAGTAACTCCAAGCGATTGTGAATCAATAGTCATCCAAGTATTACTTTGTTCTTGTTTGTAAATTGAACGTATTGGTAATATTCAGGAAACATTCTATGATGTTGTCGAACAGTAAATGATCAATTTTTTGGATGTATAGGAAATCAATGATCATACTTGAATAATTAGTAGTTGCTTTTTTTTTCATTATTATTCTATAATTTTGTTAGTACGATAGTTGAATACGAATATATCCTCATCAAATGATGAGGTAGAGGTCGCGGCTTTTATGAGTAATTCGGACGAGATGCTGGGAACATTGACGACTCCGAAGGAAAGGAAAAGCCGCCGAAGTCCGTCCTGTTCTCAGAAGGCGCGGGCTGGGGCTGTATCCGAATAGGAGCAGAACTGTCACGCTTTTCACCCGTAAAGCGTGGAGCACTATCTGAAGAAGCATGATGAGGGGTATTTTTATTTTTGCGTCATCGAATCTTCTTCGGTGGCGCTTTTATTATTTAATAATAATCAGTTTAGGCAATCATTACCGCTGTTATATGCAGCAGATAATGGCAAGGGAGTGTTTAGTTGAATGGTGAAAATACAAGACGGGCGTAATGCCACGGAGACGGGTATGTTAAAAAGAGGACTTCGATCACGTCATTTGACGATGATTTCTCTTGGAGGGACAATCGGTACAGGATTGTTTCTTGCCAGCGGTAGAGCGATCCATACAGCAGGACCGGGAGGGGCGTTGTTGTCTTATTTGATTATTGGAATAATGGTGTACTTTTTGATGACAAGTTTGGCGGAAATGGCTGCCTATATGCCGATTACAGGAAGTTTTAGTACGTATGCGACTGAATTTGTTGATCCTGCTTTAGGATTTGCCCTCGGCTGGAACTATTGGTATAACTGGGCTATTACCATCGCCGCAGAATTATCTGCTGTTACGATGATTATGAAATTTTGGTTTCCAAACAGCCCCTCATTGCTTTGGAGCGGACTTTTCCTATTGATTATGTTTATATTAAATTATTTAGCAGTAAGAGGTTTTGGGGAAGCGGAATATTGGTTTTCCCTTATTAAAGTAGTGACGGTCATTGTTTTTATCGTCATGGGCACTTTAATGATTTTCGGAATTATTGGTGGAAAAGCCGTTGGATTGAAGAATTTTACGATCGGCGATGCTCCGTTCCACGGTGGATTTATGGCAATGCTTAGCATTTTTATGGCGGCCGGATTTTCTTTTCAAGGGACTGAGCTTCTTGGGATTACAGCCGGCGAAACCGATGATCCCGAAAGAAATATTCCAAAAGCGGTCCGGCAAGTATTTTGGCGTATTCTCTTATTCTATGTATTAGCTATTTTAGTCATTAGCCTTTTGATTCCTTATACGAATCCGAACCTTGCGAACGACGACGTTTCTGTCAGTCCGTTTACGCTTGTCTTTCAAAAAGCAGGAATCGCTTTTGCGGCATCTGTCATGAATGCTATTATTTTAACGGCAGTTTTATCTGCTGGCAATTCCGGAATGTACGCATCGACAAGAATGTTGTGGAATTTAGCTATGGAAGGAAAAGCACCTAAATTTTTAGCGAAAATAGACAAACGAGGAGTTCCTGTTAATTCCTTGATTGTCACTGCGCTTGTCGGCTGCCTCGCCTTTTTCGCTTCCCTTTTTGGTGATGGGGTTGTGTATACATGGCTGCTAAACGCTTCCGGTATGACGGGATTTATCGCATGGCTTGGCATTGCTGTTAGCCATTACCGGTTCCGCAAAGCTTATATTGCCCAAGGCAACAAATTGGAAGATCTTCCATACAGAGCGAAGCTTTTCCCGTTTGGTCCGATTTTCGCCTTTATACTGTGCACGATCGTTATTTTGGGGCAAAATTACTCTGCGTTTATCGGCGAGAAAATTGATTGGCACGGCATACTAGTTTCCTATATTGGCATCCCTGTTTTTCTCGTATTTTGGTTTGGCTATAAGATTGTAAAGAAAACAAAAGTGGTTTCACTAAAGGATATTCCATTCAAAAAAGTTTCATAAAAATGTTCCCGCATATTCATCCATGCGGGGATTTTCTTGATTACAGGATCTATTTTCGTTTATGTCGTTTTTTGTATTGGCTGGCACGCAAAAAGGAGAACACGTACTTACAGGCAATCGAGCTGGATTCTATCTATTCCGTCAAGCTAGACCGAATGGATATCGTAACGTAAGAATAAAAGGAAAGAGTGAAAATCGTGTATAAACATAAAAAGAATGATTGGGAATTTGAACGCCTAAAAACTGTATTTATAACTATTTCATTTTAAAATTTTGTCAATATACAATCAGAAAAATGGTAAAGAGCGTAAAAAAAGAACCTTTGAAATATCAAAGGTTCCGGTCGTTTTTTGATCGGGAAGACAGGATTTGAACCTGCGACCCCTACGTCCCGAACGTAGTGCTCTACCAAGCTGAGCTACTTCCCGGTACTTTATAGACGCTTTTCATTATATACCTTATCACAGCTTTTGTGAACTGCTTAAAAGATATTTTTATTTTCTAAATTTTCACAAAATAATTGGAACCTGCGATCGTTATAATAAAAAATAAAAAGCACCGATGTAAAATCGGTGCCAAATAGGTAGGTCTGGTAGACATCGTGGTTTACCAACCAAAACCTTATCGCATTGAAAAGAATATCAGATTTTGTCGAGGTTTGTCGATGAAAAAATAATGGTTTTACTGTAAATTTATACAAATCGTAATGGGTGGAGCAATGAAACACAGTAAGAGTATGTGGATCGACTTCAAACTCACATGTATCGAAAAAAATTATGAACTTGTTCTTCCGCTGTATCTATGTCTATGAGGTGTAATTCCCTCTACATTGGTAACACCCCTAAATTGATGATAATGGCCGCCTCCAGGTAGGGGAATATCAGGACCTGTAACCCCACGGATCATATCCCGATATCCATTGTTAAAAGAAGCAAAAGTAAAGTATCTATGTGTATGTTGTGGTCTATTTGAAACGGGTTCAGTAATTCCGACGTATCTGTGTGGTTGTGCCCTGATCATAAGAGGTGATGCCTCTAAATCCGTGAACATGGACAGAGATAGGCGAGACAGGAGAAACAGACCTTCCATCCCAAGAGTTTATAAAAAGATGATGGGAATGCATGGGAGCTGAATCACTAGAAGTATACATGTATCCAGAAACAGGTATTTCCATCAGCAAAACTCCTTTACGTTTTTTTATACTGTATGGGAAAGAGTCTAAAAAGAAGTGGGCATTTGTCCCAATGGGGTTGAATGATACATGTTTGTTTGTGGAATGATGAGGAATGACGGGAAAGAATAATGACTCACACCTCTCCTTCTTGTTGCGAGAATGAATGAGACTTTCGAACAGAGCGTGTGATGTCATGTGAAGCAAAGCCGCACAAATCAACTGGAACGGTTAAATAAAAGGTTCTTGAATGAATGAAAGTTTACATAGAAGGTGCAATGGGGCTAAGCAGAGAGGAGAGACGGACATTCAGGATTAGATAAGCATTGGAGAAGGGATTGAATAAATCATGAGCATCGGTGAACAGACGGTTTAGAATATTCAAGAGTTTTTTCCAAAGAACGGAAAGGGAAACGAGAAACAAAATTTTTAGGTTGTGTCATTAGAAAGTTCACTCATTGTTTCTAAATGATAATAAGGTTGTTTTTAGTGATGCATAAGTTCCTATAGCGGCATAGCCATAAAACCATCCCATAAAAATACCTGCGATTAGATGGTGGCGATGGCCGATAAAAACAGAAAATAATAATCCAAATAGTAGCGCAACAGCCGGTACATATTTTTTAGGGACTTTCAAAAAAACTTTTACAACTTGAGTCAAAATCAATACAACGGGAACAGCGATGAAAGCATCCAAAAAATTTGTATGTATTATCGGAAAATAGAAATTCATTTATAACACCACCTTCTTTCATAGTGGTAGTATTTCTTCATTCATTAGAAAATAAACCATTTAGGTGCCAATGGATTTAGATATTTATGTTTTGGATAAATGCAAGTACTTGTTTGACCGATCATTTGCCCAAAAAGCTAATTATGACAAGCAGTCCTTTTGCTTTTTCACTTCCTTGAATCCTTTTCTTTCATTTGCTATAATATTTGACAATATGATGAAAAATTTTTATTTATATATCTTGACTTCAAAATATATGATAGAGCGTAAATAGATTTGAATGAAAAAGGAAGGGTCAATGCTAAAAAATTCATTTTGGGTTGATCATATTGCACAAATAGTTGGAGGCGAGAACAATCCGATGAAAGAGGGAGGAAGAGGTCTTTGTTAGCGATTGATCCACTATCTTTGCCAGAGAAGGAAAATTATAAGTTTTTGACTGGAGGAATTATTCCTCGGCCTATTGCGTTTGTCACCTCTTTATCTAAAGAGGGTGTATTGAATGGCAGCCCGTTCAGTTATTTTAATATTGTGGCCTCCAATCCTCCGCTTTTGTCTATTTCGGTGCAAAGAAACAATGGAATGAAAAAGGATACGGCGAGAAATATTTTAGAAACCGGTGAATTTGTTGTTCATATTGTGGATGAAAGCAATGTGGAAAAAGTTAATTTGACCGCTGCTACCCTTCCGCCGAATGAAAGTGAAATTGAGATGGCTGGGCGGACCCCTATTGAAAGCACAAAAATTTCTGTACCGGGAGTCAAAGAAGCCAAAATTCGAATGGAATGTGTGCTAGAACGATCATTCGAACTTGGCGGCAGTGGAGTAAACGCTGCTTGTGATTTGATTATAGGGCGGATTGTTCAATACCATATTGACGAAAATCTTTATCATATGGGAAGAATTGATGCCCGTCAATTGAAGGCTGTCAGCCGTTTAGCTGGAAGCGATTATGCAAAGCTTGGAGACTTTTTCTCTATTGAGCGGCCGAATTGAGAGGGGGAAACGAGGGGGGAGACTGACTTTTTTGGCATTGAGTATACTTTATTGCCATCTGTTACCAACAGCTGGATTGGCAAGAGTATCTTCTCGAGCATGCTGCATTCGTTGAGATATAAAAATCTTTTTTCATAAATGGAATGACCAACATAATGGCGTGTCGGACAAACAAAAGAATTGTGCTGCTGTTTCCTGGAAAATAGGACAAACAATCTGATAGAGTCACATGGCTTATTTACTGGAAAAACGAAACCCCTCTGAAAGCAAGAGAGGGGTTATCGTTGTTATTGTACTAGCAGAATAATTCCATTTATAGGTAAATTTATGATTGATTTAAGTCCAACTAATACCACACTGAAATAAATCAAGCCAGTTTTATTCTTTTTTTAGAAGCATTTTTTCAAGTTGTTCACTTTTTAAAGGTTTACTGAATAAGTACCCTTGTCCAAGATCACATCCGTATTGAGCAAGAATTTGGCGTTGATCTTCGGTTTCAATTCCTTCAGCCACTACACGTAAATTTAAATTATGAGCAAGAGAAATAATCGAATGAACAAGAGAAGCGTTTTTTTGATTCGTTAATGCTTCGACAAATGACTTATCTAATTTTAAAATATCAACTTGTAATTTCATTAAATACGATAGGGAGGAAAAGCCTGTTCCAAAATCATCAATAGCAATTTTGATCCCCATTTGTTTTAACTTTTGGATCGTTTGAATAGTCGTATGGAAATCTCGAATCATAGTACTTTCTGTCATTTCCAATATAAGATATTGAGGGTCGATCCCTGCTTTTTTTAAAATATTTAATATATCTTCGGCTAATGTTCCTTTCTCAAAATGCTGAGGCGAAATATTCACAGAGATGGGAACCTTATGAAAACCAAGCAATTGCCATTTCTTCATTTGCTTCCCTACTTGTTCAAGAACCCAATGCGTAATGGGGACAATTAAATCTAACTCCTCAGCACGAGGAATAAATTCACTCGGGACGATCATCCCTTTTTGAGGATGATTCCAACGAATTAAGGCTTCTAAAGATTCAATCCGTTTCGTGATCAGATTAAATTTTGGCTGATAGACTAAATAAAATTCGTTATTATGAATGGCTCTTAGAATATCATTCTCGAATGAATCTTTGCAATCCGTTAGATGGCCGCAAAATTGATAATTATTTTTCCCAAATTGTTTCGCTTTGCGAAGGGCTTGATTAGCATGTTTCAATAACGTGGAGGTATCTCCGCCGCACATTGGATATACACCAATTCCAATAGAAGAAGTCGTCTTAAATTCATAGTTTTTAATATTCCAAGGTTCCTGGAGCGCGGATAAAATTCGTTTTGCCATTTCTCCCACATCTTCTATAGAAATTTCAGGCAGCAAGATCGCAAATTCGTCTCCGCCCAATCGTGCCAATGTATCTTCTTTACGAATACACGCTTTCACTCGTTTCACAAACTGGATCAATAATTCGTCTCCTATGTCATGTCCTAACGTATCATTCACCCATCTAAATTGATCTAAATCTAAAAACATGACGAAAAACGATTTTTGACTACTTTTAGATTGATCCATTGTACGGTGGAGGCGCTCCATAAATAAGCGTCGATTGTAGGAACCCGTTAGATAATCATGGAAAGCCATGTTCTCTAATTCTGCTTCATATTGTTTTCGTTCTGTCACGTCTTTTGAAACGCAAAGAATGTGCTGAAGTTCCTGATTCGCATCGAAAACGGGCGTCATCTTTGCATCTAGCCAAATGAAAGAACCCTCTTTATGTTTAAAACGGAATTCCACCGAACTTTGTTCTTTTGTTTCCAAAACGTTTTGAAAACACTTTAACACTTGTTCGAGATCTTCTTTATGAATAAGATTATAAGGGAATTCTCCCCCTTCGTTTAGGACGATTCCTAAAACGGTACGATGTGAAGGAGAAGAATATAAAATATTCATATCAGCATCAAGAAGGGAAACGAGGTCGGTCGTGTTTTCCGCAATTAATCGATACTTTGCTTCATACTCCAGTAACTTTCTCTCTTCTTTCATATGAAAATTTGGTGAAAACGCTGCTAGAGAGGTCATTTTCTCTTGTTCATTTTCAATAGGCAATAGATTCAGATCAACATCCATCAGACTTTTATCTTTCTGGCAAAGAACCATGTTTACGTTAAGGCCAGGAGTTCCTTCTAACTCAGTCTGAAACAGCTTTTTCAATGACGACTTATTTTCAGGAATCGTGATAGAATAGTTCTTGCCAAGCACTTCACCTTCTGTAAATCCGTATGTTGATTCAAAAGTTGAGCTTTGATTCAAATGGAAATTGACAATCGTCTCGTTTGAGCTGTTAAAAGAGGAGCTTGAAATTTCTTTTGTTTGAAGCAGTTCATTTTGAATCCACTTATGTTCTGTTATATTTTGAGCAATTCCCAATATACTTGCTACAGTGTTGTTCACAATAATTGGAATATTGGTTATTTTAAGTAATACACGCTCTTTTTTTTGATTATAAATCGAACATTCGTATTGTCTTATTTCTCCTTGTACGGCAGCTTGGAAATTTTCCATCGCAGATGCCAGACTGTCAGGTGTTATCAAGGAAGCAAATGAACAGTTCATAAGGTCTTTCCATCTATACCCAGTTACTTGTTCAATCGAGCGATTGGCCTCTAAAATATGGCCTTGCAAATCTAGTTGGAAGATAAAGTCAGAATGCTGCGTAATTAAAGATTGATAACGTTGTTGTCTTTCTTCTAGTTGACGTTCTTTTTCCATTTGTTCCGATACATCTCGAAAAATCCCCATAAAGCCGATGATTTCTCCATGTTTATTTTTTATGGAGGAATAAGATGTGCTCACATGAAGCAAGCTACCATCTTTTCGTTTCCAACGTTGTTCGATAGAAAAAAATTTTTTTTCTTTTCGAAATGGGATGGACCCATTGTGGTATTCTTCGTTCAAATGATCGGGCATGAGGTTTAAATGATGAAAGGGCAGCCCAATGACATCTTCTTCTTTCCAACCAAATAATGAGGTAAAGGAAGGGTTGGCACGAATAATATTCCAGTTGGAATCCATAATCAGAATCCCATCCGATGCACCGGCGAAAAAAGATTCAAAAAATGAATGCAAAGAAATGAATTCTTTCTTATTTTTTTTCCATTCGGTTGAGGGTTTCCCAATCGCTAAAATATGAGTACATTTCCCTTGAGAATTAAAAATAGGGGTGATCGCCAATTCACTTACGTTCAGACCATTGGCAGACGAAATTCCTTCTTTATACATTATGCAACGGCCTGAAATAAGCGCTTCGTTTAATGCATCATGGAGGTTGGACGCATATGGATCTGGAAGCACTTCTTCCACAAACTTTCCGTATTTTTCTTTTTTGAAACCAGCTTTAAAAGCTGTTTCATTTGCTTTTAGCAATTGAAACTTTCCATCAATGACTTCAAAGAGAAGAACAAGATCTGTCATTTGATGAAAAGCTTTCTCAATAATCTCTAATAAAGTAGAATTTGACATATTGAAACCCCTTTTAATATAATCTCAAATTCATCTATATTATTTTTTGTATGTTGATAATTTTTTAACATTTTCACGCGAAAATACACATTTATTGTCCATAGGAGTGTATATAGACGGTTTGTATGAAACTTTCTTATTATACTTTTTTTACATATTAATACAAAATACTACAAATGACAACTGACTCCAGTGGATTGAATCAAGTTTTTATGAAGTTTTCATATTTTGTATGAAAATTAGGACACTTTATTGGTACATGATCGCTATCTAAAAAATTCCTTCTTTATTTCTTTTTCCATTCTTCTTTTATTTAAACATGAATACATTGTGGATGATCAAAAAGATTCTTTCCCTATGCGACTTTCTTTAGGAAACAGCATGCGTACTCGTCCATGAATAAATCTCTTCTTCTACATGATATAGTTTTTTACTATGAAAAATCGATTTATCTATCATATAATAAGGTTGGAAAGTATATGTAAATTTTGTATTAATTGAGATTGAACAAAGTATGCCAATCATTTTATATTGTATGAAGTGAAATGTTCAGGAAAAACTTGGACGGATCACTAATAAGGAAAATGAATAGACTTTACATTGAGGTAGATCTATGCAGCCAAACTTATCCCCTATTAAACCAAATGTGAAGCCAAAATCTCATCGATTCTATATTAATGTGAAAGGAAAGTTTTGGATCAGTCATGCTGTTTCCTTAGGATGGATGGCTTTTTCTATTTATCTTTCATTCCCCTGGTTAGAAGATCTATCCTCCATACTTTCTTTTCCTTTGGCGCTTTTCGTGATTGGAGGAATCGCTTACATTCCGGGTTATATGAATGCTTTTCTTGTCATAAGTTTATTGCTTGATAGACAACCGGCTTTTAAAAATGAATTTCCTTCTGATCCAGTGACTTTGCTTATCGCAGCTTATAATGAAGAAAAAACGATTTTTAACACGTTGCGATACGTGGCTGCTCAAGACTACGGAGGAGAGATAAGTATATTCGTTATTAATAACCATTCAATAGATCATACAGATCAAGAAATTTTAAGAGCAAAACAAGAATTCGATCTGAATATTACCATTTTACATGAAGAAAAGCCGGGAAAGTTTCATGCCTTGAATAAGGGATTACAATATGTGGCGACA
>JADBKC010000043.1 GCA_014896555.1 Caryophanales bacterium
TACCAAGAGGGCTCTTTTTATGCAAGTCCCCGAAAAAGCTTCTAACAGGAATGCTTCTTTATTAAATGGTAACAAAATCGTGCGTAAAATTATTTGACCGAAATTAGTTTTTACTTCTTTCCTTAACATTAGTTCTAAATAGGCACTTCCATAAATTCTTGTAAACGCTTATCGACGTTACGAATTATTTTCAATGGATTTTCTTTTAACTCCAATCCTGTACCATAAACCGTAAAATTCCAACTTCCCTTTTTATCTAAAAGTACGGTTACTCGACGATTCGGTGAAGTAAAGTTTTTTCCAAAACATTCATAGAGCTGTTTCTTGGAAAGAAAGCAAATTTCACTTCCTTTAAAGTTTCTAACTCCACAAATAAAAGCAAACATATTAATTGTAATGTCCTCTAATATTGTATTTACTTCTTCTGTATTAAATTGAAAATCCCAGCGTTTTCTCTCACTGTGGTTTAATGAAGGCTTTGCAACGTACTTTGCATAAACTTTAAAATCACTAAAATCGTTTGATAAAGAATAAATTCTTCGTGTGTCCCCTCGCTCAATGATCGCTGGTGCAAAACCACTATTTACTAATTGTGATAATAATGCTCCATAATAAAAATCTGCCTTTGCTAATGCCATTAATAAATCTCCTCCCAATATATTTCAAATTGTTAATAATTTTCATTGATATTTTCAGGAAATATTTTTTATTCTGAATATAATATTGATTAGAATGTTAACCAATGGTAACACTCTTTTAAAGGAAAACTTTTAACGATTAAATTTGGACATGAAAAAGAAAATGTCAGTCACTCTTTCAATTTTCAATAAATGACTGAGACTGATGCACTTAAACCTCATATTCACCTTTAGACTCCGCAGCCTGCAGCGTATTCCAATCTCTTACTTCAGTATGTTCCGCCATTAACTCTGCTTGTCGCATAACTGTGTCCAATGCTTTTTTCGCTTGTTCTGGTGGATAATCATACTTCTTCAATAGTCGCTTAATAATTCTCCTCATTCCTGCACGGGCGCTTTTTCGAACATGCCAATCAATCGTCATGTTCCGTCTTATTGCTTGCGTTAGTTCATTGGCGATTTTGCGTAAGACTTCATCTTCCATCAATTCTTTGACTATAGATTCCGATGTTAATGCATCGTAAAAGGCGATTTCATCTTCATTTAATCCTAGATCTTTTTCTTCTTCTCGTTCTTTTTTCATGTCCTTCGCCATTTGTATTAATTCTTCCATGACTTCGGCATTAGTAATGAACTGGTTTTTATATTTGTTTAGCGATTGTTTTAGTTTTTCTGAGTATTTTTGTGATTTAACAAGATTGCGTCTTTCCATTGTTTTGATGTTGCCTTCGAGTAATTTTTTAAGCATTTCAACCGCTAAATTTTTATATTCATATGAACGTACTTCTTCGAGAAATTCTTCTGATAATATGGAAACATCCGGATGTTTTAATCCCATCACTTCAAAGACATCCACTACTTCTTCTGAAATAATGGACCGTTCGAGTAATTGATTCACGCGTGCTTCGATTTCTTTTTTCGTCTTTCGCTTCGGCTGTTTTTCTTGAAGTTTATTTAGGCTAGCCTTAACCGCTTTAAAATAACTAACTTCAAGGGCTGCTGCTTTTCCTTCATCCGTCGCTGCACAAAGTGAATGCGCCTTTGCCAGCTCAATTGCAGTCTGTTTAAATTCTTTTTGTTCTTTTTCACTCTTTCCAAAAATGACATTCATTCCGCCGGTGATGGCACGAATACGCCCCGCTTGGGATGAACCCATATAAGCAGAGTAATCAAACCCATGCATCATATCTTGTAAAATTTCAAGTTTCTCTTTCATGACGGCAATCGCAGCCGATGTATCGATACCTGTTGTTTTCTTATCACTCTCAGTATATTGATTTAAAGCTTTCTTTAAGCTTTCTAATATTCCTATATAATCTACAACCACTCCACCTGATTTATCCTTAAACACACGGTTTACTCGTGCGATTGCCTGCATGAGGTTATGGCCCTTCATCGGTTTATCGATGTACATCGTATGCATCGACGGCACATCAAAACCAGTCAACCACATATCACGCACAATCACGATTTTTAGTTCATCACTATTGTCTTTCATTCTTTTTGCCAATAAATCACGCCGTTTCTTTCCACCAATATGTGGTTGTAAGAAATCATCCTCTCCAGCACTACCTGTCATAACGACTTTAATTTTCCCTTTGTCATCATCATCAGAATGCCAATCTGGACGTAATTTTACAATTTGGTTATAGAGTGCTACACAAATACGACGGCTCATGCAAACAATCATTGCTTTACCATCAATGGTTTTTGCTTTTTCTTCATAGTGACTGACGATATCATTTGCTAATTGTTTAATACGGTTAGGTGAACCAACGATCGCTTCGAGCCTTGACCATTTTGACTTGTATTTTTCACGTACCGATTCTTCCTGATCTTCCGTAATTTCTTCAAATTCCTCATCAATTTTCGCTAATTCTTCTTCATTGGCTTCTAAGCGTATAATACGGTTTTCATAATAAATTTTTACCGTTGCTTTGTCTTCAACCGCTCGCGTCATATCATAAATGTCAATATAATTGCCGAAAACAGCCGGTGTTGACTTATCTTCCAGCTCAATAGGTGTTCCGGTAAAACCGATAAATGAAGCGTTTGGAAGAGCATCACGTATGTATTTCGCATAACCGTACTTGACTTCACCAGTTTTGGTATCTGTTTTTGCAGAAAATCCATACTGACTGCGATGAGCCTCGTCAGCGATCACAATGACATTCTTCCGATCCGTTAAAACAGGCATTTCGCCATCTTCTGGCTTAAATTTTTGGATTGTAGTAAAAATGATCCCACCAGATTCGCGATGATTTAGAAGATCATATAATCCGTTTATTTCTTTTGATTTTTCGTTGGCTTGTTGTTTCTTCTGTTCATCGCTAAGTTTGCGTACATGGGCCTGTTTCGGCGTTTGTTTTAAAATATCCTTTGACTTAGAAAACGTCGAAAATAACTGATCATCTAAATCGTTACGGTCGGTGATCACAACAATAGTTGGATTATTTAGCTCTTTGACAAGTTGGGCTGTATAAAAGACCATTGAAAAACTTTTACCGGAACCTTGTGTGTGCCAAATAACACCGATTTTACGGTCTCCATTCTCACTGGTCGCTATTTTTGTTTTTTCTACCGCTTTTTTCACGGCAAAATATTGGTGATAGGCAGCGAGAATTTTAGCTATCGTTTTTCTTTCGCCGATTTTCTTCCCATTTTCATCCCGTTCTTCTTCTTTAGACTCTTGAAAAAGAATGAAGTTCTGGATTATATCAGTAAGTCGTTCTTTGGCAAGCATTCCTCTTAATAAAACTTCATATTGTGGCACTTCTAATGGTTCAATGTTTTCACCATCAACGGTTCGCCAGTTCATAAAACGTTCTTGACTAGCTGTAATTGTCCCAGCTTTAGCATTAATACCATCAGATAAAATACAAAACGCATTATAGTAAAATAAAGATGGAATATCTCGTTTATACGTTTGAATCTGTGCATAGGCTTGTTCGATACTAACGTTTTCATCGGATGCCGACTTTAATTCTATAACGACAAACGGGATACCATTGATGAAAATTACTAGGTCCGGACGCCGCTCTTCTCTTTCAATAATTGTAAATTGATTCAACACAAGAAATTCGTTATTACGCGGATCTTCAAAGTCAATCAAAAAAGCTTTCTTTGTTTGGTTGTTTCCTTCTTGATGAAAAGAAACATCAATGCCTTCAGTGATTAATCTATGAAAATGACGATTGTTTTCTTCTAGACTTGGACTGTTAAAAGCAACGATTTGACGAAACGCTTCATCCAGTACTTCTTGTGGCAGATGTCGATTGTGCCTAAAAAGCGCATCTTTTACTCTCTCTTCTAAAATAACCGTACGATAATCGTTACGTTCCGGTCGTTCCCCGTCACAACTAATATCTGGTCCAAATACATAGTCATAGCCAAGCTCATGAAGAATTTCAATCACCGCTTCTTCCAACTTATCTTCCGTAAAATTTTCAAAGAAGCTCATCCACCTCTCCCCTTTCGAAACGGGATATGACATTTATTTTTAATATTGTTTTGATAACTCTTCATCATCCAAAGGGACACGGATTTCTCCGGACATTAATTTGGGTAATAGAATATCACGAACAGCTTTTAATTTTTTTGACTCAATTTTTAAGTTAATTATGTCATTAATTATGGTACCTAGTATCTCATTAGCCTTTTCATATACATTCGAAGTAGGAATTAACACTTTAGAATCTGTAAGATCTTTTCGTTTTATATGACCCATAGTTGTAGCCTTACTATTTGCTATATTAATGAATCTATCTAAATGTCTTTTAATCCAAAAGTAATAAAACCATTTATTATATTTTTGTGAAGTAACTTTAAATAAATGTTGATTCAGCCCACACTTTCCACCACACCAAATATCTATCATTAAAGTACCTGACCATGAAAAAATAATATCGCCATCATTGATAATATATTTGTCTTCAATATTCGCTGAACATCTATCACTATTTATATCTGGTTCACCGTTTCTTAATTCCTTTATCTTTAAAACAGGAAGAGATAATTCATCTTCTTTTGGTCTATATTTTTGCATAGGTAATCCATTAAGGTAATCTGCAATTTTATCTAAACTTGATACTTTCCACCCCTTAGGTATCATCCCCAACTCACTTTCAACCATTTCTCCACCACTTGATTTATATGACTCACCATTTTCATTTGGAAACTCAAAATCAACAAACCAATGTTTAAATAGAGCTTGGGCCATTTCTTCAAGCTTTTTGTTGATTTGATTGTTGGTTTCGATTTTTTCATCTAAGGTTGAAAGGATGTTTGCTATGGCTTTTTGAGTTTTTAGATTACGTATTGGTACTTTCATTTTTTTTATATTATAAATAGGTAATTTTGGTTGTGTTGACCCAACAATTCCTTTGCTAATCTCATGTTGTCCCATTTCAGACTTTAAGTAATAATATAAATAATCAGTATCAAGCTCTTTAAGATTAATAAGTTTAACACAATTTTCTGTTAAATTAGCACCATCCAAACTCCTATCAATTTTAGAAACTAAGCCTATTGTTCCTACAATTGAAATTATTAGATCATTTTCAGAAACTGTATAATTTTTTATTAATTCAAAGTCATTTTCACTTACGTACTCAAAATCACTAGTTAATTTTAAATTTTTTAATCCATGCATGTCTTTCACACGTATATAGGGATGAGCTGTTTTACTATTTATTAATTTTGCACCTTTTGGTAATCTTTTTCCTCCTTTTATTTCCACAAGATTACCTAGTTCTTCAAATCTATTTATTTCAAAATTCATACCCAATCCCCCCTAAATTCTTCTTTATCTCTTCTTCTAGTCGGTGGGATTTTTCAAACAGCTCTCGTAATTCACTGGTGAGATTTTCCATTTTTTCTTCAAACGGTACACCATCATCCTCGACATCATCAATGCCAACATAACGTCCGGGTGTTAATACATATTCATTTTCACGAACTTCATCTAATGTCGCTGATTTACAGAATCCCTTGATGTCTTCATATTTCCCGTCTGGTTTGCGCCAATTTCGGTATGTTCCAGCAATTTTTTGAATATCTTCATCCGTTAATTCACGCAGGCGACGATCAACCATTTGCCCCATGTTTCGGGCATCGATAAATAAAATTTCATGTTCACGGCTTCGGTAATTTGGATGATTCTTCTTATTACGGTTTAAAATCCATAAGCTCACTGGAATTCCTGTTGAATAGAATAATTTATCAGGTAAAGCAACAATGGCATCGACTAAATCCGCTTCAATTATGTTTTTACGGATTTCTCCTTCATTCGATGTATTGGAACTTAACGAACCATTCGCTAATACAACCCCTGCAGCGCCATTTGGTGAAAGATGATAAATCATATGCTGTAACCATGCATAGTTAGCGTTACCGGCCGGCGGTGTACCGAATTTCCAACGAACATCATCAACTAATTCGTTTCCACCCCAGTCACTTACATTAAACGGTGGGTTGGCAAGGATATAATCTGCTTTCAACGTTTTATGTAAATCATTATGGAACGTATCCGCATGATGTTCACCAATATTTCCTTCAATTCCACGGATAGCAAGATTCATTTTACAAAGTTTCCAAGTGGTTGAATTCAGTTCTTGACCGTAAATAGAAAGGTTATCCATTTTTCCTTGATGTCGTTTGACGAACTTTTCACTTTGTACAAACATACCACCACTACCACAACAAGGGTCATAAATTCGCCCTTGATAAGGTTCAATCATTTCAACCAATGTTTTAACAACACTTTGTGGTGTATAGAACTCCCCGCCACCTTTTCCTTCTGCACTCGCAAACTTTCCTAAGAAATATTCGTATATTCGTCCTAATAAGTCTTTCTCTTGGTTATCATGAAGTTTTATTGTAGAAATAAGATCAATGAGTTCACCTAAACGACGTTTGTCAATTTCAGGGCGGGCATAACGTTTATCTAACACGCCACGTAATGTTGGATTTTCTTTTTCAATCTCGATCATTGCTTCATCGATATATTGACCGATTTTTGGATCTTTCGCATGGTCTTTAATAAAGCTCCAACGTGACTGTTTCGGTACCCAGAAAATATTTTCCGCTGTATATTCATCGCGGTCTTCTTCAAACCCTTCTCCTTCTTCAACTAACTCGTTATACTTCATTTCAAACTTATCAGAAATGTATTTTAAGAAAATCAGTCCTAATACTACGTGTTTATATTCGGATGCATCCATACTTCCTCGTAATTTATCAGCTGATTTCCAAAGCGTTTCTTCAAATCCAATCTTTGCTGTTTCCATCATGTCGTCTCCTTTAAATCTAGTAATTAAAATCATCTAATACTTCGAATAATTCACTTTCAAATTCATCTTGTTCAGGCCCGGTTGATACCCAATCCGGTAAAACTTCTAAATAATGGGCCAACCCTTCTATCGTCTTATGAAAAATCGGTTCATGCTGGGCTTTGTCTAAGAGTTCGAGCATCAATTTAAATGTATCTAAATAAGGCTGGTGTTCCCCACGGTTAAGCATTTCCCGAAATTTTTCAATAAGTTTTGCTTTCTCAATGTTGTGTTCAATTTGATTCAATTCCTCTTTGTCATAAACCGGCACTTCAACGAGATCATTTTCTTCGCCTATCAGAAATTGTTCCTCATATTTGGTAATGACAGGCTTTAGATCGCGTTTTAATTTTTCCTTTTGAATCTCAAGTTTTTCTATATCGGTCAATTCTTTCGAGAAGTATTTAGCTTCAACACCAAAAATTTGTTCCAAAGTAGGCAAATGTTTTTTCGAAATTTTTTGCTTACCTTTAATCCATAGGTTGATATTTTGCTTTTTTATACCAAGTTTTTCAGCCAATTCAATTTGCTGCATGCCATAAAGATCTAAAATGTATTCTAAGCCAATCAATCAATCACCCGCCAAAAATATTGTCTGAGTCAATATAATTATATTGTAATAGGTAAATAGTTTCCAGTCAATTACCCAATATTTTTAGACACAACAGAATAATGCTTTTATTTTCACAAAACTAGGCAACCAACGATACGTTAAAACTACTGTTTTATAGATGTGGAAACATATACTTAAAATAAAGCAAAAAATTAAAACGTGGAGGGAATTATTCCTTTCCCTTCCACGTTTTCAATCAAAATGTTACAATTTTAAAAATCCCAAATGAATTCAGATAGTTTAAATATAGCTATTAAGCAACTAAACACAGTCTTTTTTATTATTCTTAGTTTTTAATTCTTCCAAATTTTTCTTTCTCCTTTTTAAAACTTTTACTTTGAAGGTACCAAAAAAGTACTTTAAAAGGTACCAAAAAAGTACTTTAAGCAGAATAAAGATATTTCACTTATTACTTCAGGAGCTTCTAACCCCCCTAAGAGAAATCACCTTAAGATAATCCTTCCTACTTAAACTAATTTTAACAATGAAAACTTCATTCACTTATGGTACGGTTCCCCTCTTATAATCCGGAACGCCCGGTACACTTGCTCGAGTAAAATGAGCCGCATGAGCTGATGGGGGAAGGTCATTTTGGAGAAGGAGAGGGTTTCGTCGGCTCGTTTCAGGACTTCGCCGCTTAAGCCGAGAGAGCCGCCTATAACAAAGGCGATTTTACTTTTGCCATATGTAGTGAGCTGATCGAGGCGGGCGGAGAATTGTTCGGATGTCTGCATTTTTCCCTCGATGGCGAGGACGATCACATGATTGTCCGGCTGAAGCTTCGCCAAGATGCGTTCGCCTTCTTTTTGTTTGACTTGCTCCATTTCCGATTCACTTAATGTTTCCGGAGCTTTCTCGTCCGCCACTTCGATGATTTCCACTTTTGCATAAGCGGACAGCCGCTTTAAATATTCTTCGATTCCTTGTTTTAAATACTTTTCCTTTAATTTTCCGACCGTGATAATTGAGATATTCACATTTTCTCCTCACTTTACAAACAAGTTATTCACAGAAATTATCCACATATCCACATTTTTTATCCACATATCGTAGGGGAATATTAGTTTGCCACAACATATATTGCCCGATTTTGACAATATTCACAGGTTGTTGACAATTGTTGCTCCTCCGGCAGTTTCACCATGTTCGGAGCCGTTCCATTCTCGTCAATGGCAATTTCTAATGCCAATTCCACATGTTCTTCACAGCAATAAATCACTCGAATCCCTCCTCTATGCATGTTATGTTGCTTATCCACATTTTAGGCCATTGTAGATGTGCCAAAAAACATTTTTCGACATCCTTTATCTTTAACACACGCAGAAACGAATGGCCATCCTATCGAAATAAAAGAATCTAAATGGGTTATGAACAACGATACTATCTCTTCTAAAATAAGCCGATCAAAATGGAATTATGAAGCGCCAGAACATCCATTTTCCGTAAAAAAGAGCGGAAAATGGATTCCGCCTCCTGTTTCACTATTTTAGAAAGAATTTTCGCTCGTTAATTTTACGGTTGTCGTTTTCAGTTTTCCTTCCCGATAAAATTTGACTGTGATGGTATCTCCCGTTTTCTTGTTGTTATACAGGTATTTGCGTAGTCCGAGAATGTCCTGGATCTTTTGATCATCCAACTGAACAATGACATCTAATTCCTTTAAGCCTGCTCTTTCTGCCGGTGAATTAGGCAATACTTGTTCGATCATGACGCCATCTTTCACATCGCTCGGCAATTTCAGCGTTTCTTGTTGATGGTAGGCGGAAATTTCGTTCACGTTTCTTAAAGTCACACCCATTGCTGGGCGCTGTATTTTCCCAAACTTTTCAAGGGAGTTTATAATCGGCTCAGCATAATTGATTGGAATGGAAAATCCAATGCCTTCCACTGCCTCTTGGGAAATTTTCATCGAATTGATTCCCACCACTTGACCAGCAAGATTGATCAAAGCGCCGCCGCTGTTTCCTGGGTTGATGGCTGCATCCGTTTGAATAACTTCGGCTTGCCAATCCTCTACACCGTCTTGATCAATATCGACTGGAACTGTTCGTTCAAGTCCAGACACAATTCCTTCGGTAACAGAACCGGAAAATTCAAGTCCAAGCGGGTTTCCGATCGCTATAACCGGTTCGCCTTGTTTTAAAGCACTGGAGTCGCCAAATTCCGCCACTTTCTTCACGTGCGAACCATCAATTTCAAGAACGGCCAAATCCGTCCATATGTCCCCTCCGCGCACTTTGGCTGGAACTTTTGTACCGTCTGCCAAGGTGACTTCTAATTTTTCGGCCCCTTCAATGACGTGATAGTTGGTGACGATAAAAGCGCGGTTTCCAATTTTTTTGTAAATCACACCTGAACCTGATCCGGCTTCTTGAGATTTCGTTTCCCCTGTGTCCCAAAAGCTGGTCGTTTGAATATTGCTAATTCCAACAACAGCATCCTTCGCCTTGCTGACGGCTTTCGTCACATCTGTTGTCACGTTCACTGATACTTTTTCATGACGGACAGGTTGGTTCGTTTCCGTATTGTCTGTACCCATGCCACTGTTCAGCAAATATTGATCCGTTATTCTTGGCAGCGCTATAAGGACCAGGAGCGCTCCCACAATAAGCCCAGCTAGGCTGGCTAAAAAATAGCCTCCTTTTCCTCGGCCTTTCTTTTTTTGAGCCGGGTCCTCATCGTAAAAGCCCATTGCCTATCATCCTTTCTCTTATCGCTTTCACCTGTTAGTTTATTCTACCTTTTTTCCTATAAGAATAACCCTCATAGTGAAAAAAGAATGAAAACACACATCCGCTTTTATTTTAAACAATATCGGAATTTTCACAAAGTGATTTGCCTTTCCCATTTTAAAAATAGGATGGGTTTTTATGTATTAGACTTTAGATGTCGAAAAAGGCAACGGAACCTTTGCGGTTTGCCAGAAGCTGATCAGTTGATTCAGTCTTATGTCCATTTCTGACCATGAGTATTTGAAGAAGTAGTTCATCGCTAAGCGAGATCATGATGTTCTTTCAATCAAAAAGTCTTTTGCTAACAGCATCCTACAGTTATTATTCAGAAAAATAGAGCAAAATAAAAAATTCACTCTTTTTGTTTCATCATAGAAGAGCAGTCAACCCCGCTTCTAAGCTGTCCAAAACAAAGAATCGGAAAAAATCAAACAACTCCCGCTAAAAGTTTTGCTTTTAGACTGCCGTTAAAATCGTTGGGGTTTTGGGATCAGTATCCATCAGCCTTACTTGCTCTCCAACATCGATCCCGCGCTGTTCCAATGTTTGAGAAACGCTCATTCTTGCCAGTTCTTTCATATTATTGTCTTGACTGAGGTGAGCTAGATAAATTTGTTTCGTCCGATCGCCGATGACTTCACTCATTGCCAAAGCAGCGTCTTCGTTAGAGACGTGCCCCACATCGCTCAAAATTCTCCGTTTAATGTTCCAAGGATATTTTCCCATTCGCAGCATTTCCACATCATGATTGCTTTCAAAAACAAACACATCGGCATTCCGGATCGTTCCTTTCATGCGGTCGCTGACATATCCGGTATCGGTAATTAAAGCTAGTTTTTTCCCTTCATGATGGAAAACATAAAACATTGGCTCTGCTGCGTCGTGGGACACCCCAAAAGACTCAATGTCGCAGTCTCCGAACGTCCGGACCGATTCCATTTCAAACACAAATTTTTGGTCGGTAGGAATTTCTCCAACTAACCCTTCCATCGCTCTCCACGTTTTTTCATTAGCGTAGATCGGAAGCTGGTATTTGCGGGCCAGCACTCCCAGTCCTTTAATATGATCGCTGTGTTCGTGCGTGACAAAAATACCGGTCAAATCGCGAATATTGCGGCCTATTTTCGAAAATAATCCTTCCATTTGCTTTCCGCTTAAACCTGCATCCACTAAAAATGAATGCTTATCCGTTTCTACGTAAATAGCATTTCCAGTGCTTCCGCTAGCAAGTACACTAAATTGAATGGCCATGGTATCCACTCCCAATTCATTCTTTGTCTGTTTGCTGAATAGAGCCATCAAAAGCGTTAACAAATAGATGGTTGACTTTTCCTCTATGTTCAATGGCAAAATGCCAAGTAGGGGAAAGAACTTGAGACTCCGTTAGCTGAACCAACGTATAATAGCCGAGTTCTGCTTTTTTAATGGTACTGTTCGGCTTCAAAATTCCATTTTTATATAAAATATTGACTGCTTGAGTAGCTGGAAGAATGCTTTCTTTATTATTTTCTTCAATTTCTTCCAGCATGGTTTGTTCATAAGAATTGATTTCATTGTTGTCATTTACTTCAAACAGTATCTGCCCACTGCCATTTTTAAAAAGCTTATTTCCTTTGAATACTTGGGAGAAAACGATTTGTTTTTGATCCTTGTCGTATCCCCAATATTCATAATGATCTCCATACAACACTTGTTCTTTCACCAACTTCTTTAAATTTGCCTTCCAATTTTTATCCAAAAGAATCGGTTTATCCAAATGGGAAACGATCATGGTTTGATCGCTCGTTAACGCTGCTTTTTGTTTATTCAAACCGGTTACTTCTTTTTTGGTAAATGTTTTGGTTTTGGCGGTAATCAGCGGAGTTTTCTCCACCTCATCCGGCAGCTTATCATATTTAATATCATCGTTTTTTAGTTTGTCTTGAATAGACGATTCTTCGATAATTTCAAATTGGCTGGCCGAGTGTTTATTGAAAAAAACCGTCAGCAGAAAAATATCGAGTATAAAAAAGACAAAAATAAAAATGGTTTTTGTTTTACTCCAATCCACTTTGATTCCCTCCTCCCGAATTTTTATTCGTGAGCGGGAACCATGACTCACCATACTTATAATACCAAGCCGGCTCTAGGATCAATATTTTAGGCGTTTGTGGACTACGCATTAATTGGTAGCCAATTTCCATATCTTCTAGTAAATCCGGATGAAAATCCGGTTGTTTAGAAAGAAGGGCCAAAGCTTCCTGCCCAGACGGCAATTCAATTTCCACCGTTTCCGATGGCAGTGAAATATTTAACGTAAAGTAAGGGCGCTCATATTTATAAATTTTATCTTTTCCCCAATACTGCTCAATTTCCGCCATTCCATTTTCGTTAAAAACGGGATATCCATTCACGAAAAGCCGATACACAACCTTTGATTCCTTCAAGTTGCTTTCGAAATAACGATATTTATCTGTCCAGCCTCCATGTCCATTCACAAATTGAATGCTTTTTCCCATTAATTCATTTAGATCCGATATATGGCCTAATTCCTCTTCCTGTGCAGGGTTGACATAAAACATCATATTATTGGTGTAATTGACCCTCATCAAACTCGAACCATCCGTATATTCTTCCCCTTCGGAATTGACATTCTTTTTCACAAAGTGGGGGTCGCTAAAGAGGGCGTCTTTAAATTTTTCGGTTTCTATGAAATCAGGAATATATTTATAACGAATCATCGTTGTTTTTTCTTTTGGCAAGTAAACGGTGCCTGTTTTAAATTTATAGGCGCTGTATTCCTTGTTGTCATTGACTTTGGTTAAATACACCTTTTTCCATTCCTTTAGTTGACCGGAAGCGATTGTGCTTTTATAAACGAGTTTGTTATGGACAGAAACGAAATAGACCGTTGCCTCACTGCCAGCCGTATTCATATCGTTAAAGATAATATGGTCAAAAGAGCCGTTGGGGAGTTTTTTGTTTTCAAAATGTAGTACACTTTGATACATTTTGAGCGGAACTTGTGCCGAATATTCAATATCCACTCGGCCGTTTCCATTTACCAGCCTCTGCAGCTCTTTTTGGTTGAAAGAGCGAGATATATTGCGGAAATCATAAAATTTCCATTTCATCAATTCCTTCATCATGGTGTCGATATCTCGCTCATTCACAGTGCCGTAATGTGCATTCTCTTTATGGAAGATGATCTTGACTGGCTTAATTAAACTGGTAGCATCGCGATTTTCACTGATCTCTACTTCATATAAATAATGATTGTTAATCGTTTCATAGTCCGGCTGATACGTCCATATATTCCACGTTAAAATCACGCTGGAAAAAACCAACACTGCTAAAATGACGGATTTGATATGTTCATATTTCATGACCAATCATCCTCTTCCGATGGTTCATATGGCAATGTCAAATATATAGTCGTACCTTTTCCTTCAATGCTGGTTGCCCAAATTTTCCCGCCATGAGCAGTGATTAACTGTTTGGCAATTGCCAGTCCCAGTCCTGTTCCACCCATTTTCCGAGAACGTGCCTTATCTACTCGGTAAAAACGCTCAAAAATCTTATCCAAGTTCTTTTTCGGTATACCCATTCCTTGGTCTTTAATGCTGACCTCAATATAATGATTCTTTTCTTCTGCCTTGAATGTAATTTGACCGCCTTCCGGAGAATATTTCAAGGCGTTGGAAATAATGTTGTCCAGCACTTGAGTCAGTTTGTCGGGATCAAACTCAACATATAACGGATAATTTGGAAGTTTTCTTTTAAAAACAATATGCTGCTCTTTCGTCATTTCAAACCGGTCAATGATTCTGTGAAAAAACTTCACAAAATCAATTTCTTCTTTTTCAAGTTTGAAATCGGTATTGTCCATTTTTGAAAGCTGGAGAAGATCATTGACAAGCCGAATCATTCGTTCTGTCTCATTTTGCGCGACTTCTAAAAACCGCGGTGCAATTTCCGGATCTTTCCATGCCCCATCTGTCAGCGCTTCTAAATAGCTTCGCATCGTGGTCAATGGAGTCCTTAATTCATGGGACACATTGGCGACAAACTCTTTTCGTTCCATTTCAATTTCTTCTTGTTCAGTAATATCATGCAGAACCACAATCAGTCCGTTTAAAAACCCGGTTTCTTTTTGCAAAATCGAAAAATTAGCTCTTAAAATATAAGGGCGTTCTTTCGTGCTGAAATCGAGATTAATGGAGTCTTTCATATTCAGCAAATCTTCGAACTCATATTGGCCCTCTAAATGGAGAAGAGAAACAATCGATTGGGACATCACTGTTTCACGTGACACGTTCAACATTTCCGCAGCCGGCTTGTTGATTAAAATCACGCGCCCTCTTCTGTCCGTAGCGATGACGCCATCCGTCATATAAGATAACACGGAAGATAGTTTTCTTCTCTCGCTTTCAGTGGAAGCTTGGGCTTCTTGCAGTCTTTTTGTCATATTATTAAACGTAATGGCCAGCTGACCAATTTCGTCATTGCCATATACTTTTACTTTTCTTGAAAAATTCCCTTTTCCCATTGCAAGGGCCTGCCGCCTCATTTCCGTAATCGGTTTTGTAATCGTATTGGCAATTAAAATACCAAGAAAAGCGGTGATCAATAATGCAATGATGGTCCCCGATATAAAGATTTGATTAATTTCATTCATTTGTTTAAAGACATTTTCCACTTTGGCCACTAAATAGACGGCACCGATCACCTCTTTATTGGAGACAATCGGAGAAGTATACACCCAAATGCGGTTGTGGGTCTGCTGATCCAAATATATCTTATCTTCTTCCGAACCAACAGCAAGCGTTCTCTTTACCGCCAGCTCTGTTGTTCTTTGTCCAACAATTCCTTGGTTGTTGGGGTCGGAAGTGCCGATAATCCGATTATGGTTGTCAATCACTCGCACTTCTGACACGTCAGAAGCTGCAAAATCCCCCAAAATTTTGCGAATGTCTTTTTCTAATGTCGCCGAATTTTCATTCCGGTCTTTGAGCATTTCTTCGCGCAAATTATACTCTAGTAAGTTGACTCGTTCTTTCAATGAGTTTTTAAAATTGGTGACAAGTTTTGTTTCCAGTTCACGGACAAAATAAACGCCGATCACCTGCGTGGCAAACAAAATCAAAAGGACATAGATCACAACAAATTTGACCCGAATCGAACGAAAAAATCCAACTTTTTTCATCTAATTCTACTCCTGATCCGGAGTACGCAAATAATAACCTACTCCACGCCGCGTAACAATCCATGTCGGATGGCTTGGATTATCTTCGATTTTTTCACGCAAGCGTCGGATTGTGACGTCTACTGTCCGAACATCGCCATAGTAATCGTATCCCCAAACCGTTTGAAGCAAATGCTCTCGTGTCATAACTTGGCCGATATGTTTTGCTAAATAATGGAGCAGTTCAAACTCGCGATGTGTCAATTCAATGGTTTCTCCACGTTTTGAAACGACATATGCATCAGGATGAATGACTAATGGACCGATCGCAATCTCACTGTTATTCTCTTCTTCATTCGATTGTGTCGACACATTTTGATGGCGGCGCAGATTTGCTTTTACACGGGCCAGTAATTCCCGAGTACTGAACGGTTTTGTCACATAGTCATCGGCTCCCAATTCCAAACCGAGAACTTTGTCAATCTCAGAATCCTTTGCCGTCAACATAATAATCGGCATTTCGTATTTTTTTCGCACTTCTCGGCAAACTTCTATGCCGTCTCGTCCAGGAAGCATAATATCAAGCAATATCATATCTGGTTGGATATCCTCCACCATTTGCATTGCTTTTTCCCCATCATAAGCACAATGTACCTCATAACCTTCCTTTTTTAAATTAAACTCTAATATATCTGCAATTGGTTTTTCATCGTCTACAACAAGAATTTTCTTTTGCATACTTACTCTCCTCTTTAATTGAGAATCCTACTATTTATATATTATCAAATCATTTCAATGTTAAATAGAATAGGTCTTTTATTACTTTAACACTTTCTTGACACCTTTTCATAGCTATGACCTATTGATGGAAAGATTAATCATTTTCGACATTTCTGCTGTTCGATTTTGCCGAATAGACATCAGCGATCAGCGGTATATGAAAAAAGAAGCACTGCGAGAGCCATATGTCATCGCAATGCTTCTTTGAGTGGCTTGGGACGGAATCGAACCGCCGACACAAGGATTTTCAGTCCTTTGCTCTACCGACTGAGCTACCAAGCCGCAATAAAAACTCCAATCTGCCTATACATTCGTTCATTCAATTTCAACGATTGCTCGTGCCAAATTTCGATGGAACGAATTATTACTTTTCATGAAATGGCGGTCCCGACGGGAATCGAACCCGCGATCTCCTGCGTGACAGGCAGGCGTGATAACCGCTACACTACGGGACCAATATTCATCATGACAGGAAGTTGACAGCAAGAAGCTTTTCTTCTGAAATGACCCGTACGGGATTCGAACCCGTGTTACCGCCGTGAAAGGGCGGTGTCTTAACCACTTGACCAACGGGCCGCAATGATGAGCCATGGAGGATTCGAACCTCCGACCCTCTGATTAAAAGTCAGATGCTCTACCGACTGAGCTAATGGCTCTTAATAAAAGGGGATTGCTTCTAATATATATGATGTTTGGACAAAAAGATCCCATCACATTGTAATGCAGCTTTTGCCAAGACTGGCTTATTTACATATGATAATCGCTTGTCCCATCTTTCAATAGATGAAAAGCTCAAGCTGCCAACATCCTTTTGCCGCCGGCTCTCGAATGACTAATTTCAATCAATGTTTGTACTGTGTATCTGAAATCGCATCGGGAGCATGATCTTTCAAACATATGATTAGCGGCGACGTTGTTAATGATAACACAACATTTGATCATTAGACAACACCTTTTTAAAAGATTTGTCGAAAAAAGAATTGAATGTAAAAAAGCTGACTCCAGTTACAGTTCGAACTCCTCCTACACAATTTACAGATTAAATATTTCTTATTATCTCTATATATCGTAAACTTTGGAGGAGTTCAATCTTTTAGGAGTCAACCTATTTTTTGTTTAATTTTGCGACCAGACGCTGCGCACCACATTTGTTTGCGAACGATCTGGACCGACCGAAAAGAGGGAAAGAGGAATACCGGTCAACTGCGAAATCCGTTCCACATAGTGGCGGGCATTTTCTGGAAGTTCATCCAGCGTTTTGCAGCCGGTAATATCTGCTGTCCATCCCGGCAATTCTTCATAAACTGGTTCGCATTCAGACAGCACGCGCAAATTGGCAGGATAATGGCTCAATATTTGGTCTTTATACCGGTAAGCCGTGCAAATTTTAACTGTCTTTAACCCTGTAAGCACATCGATCGAATTCAGCGATAAATCCGTAATGCCGCTTACACGACGAGCATGACGCACCACTACGCTATCAAACCAGCCGACACGACGAGGCCGGCCAGTCGTGGTTCCGTACTCGCGGCCAACTTCACGAATATGGTCGCCTATTTCATCATGTAGTTCTGTTGGAAAAGGGCCGTCTCCTACGCGGGATGTATAGGCTTTGCAGACACCAACAACATGATTAATTTTGGTTGGACCTACGCCAGAGCCAATGGTCACACCGCCAGCAACCGGGTTAGAAGATGTCACAAACGGATATGTCCCTTGGTCGATATCGAGCATGACTCCTTGAGCTCCTTCAAAAAGCACACGGCGTCCTTCATCAATCGCATCGTTTAATACTACGGACGCATCACACACATACTTTTTGATCTGCTGTCCGTATTCGTAATACTCATCCAAAATGTCTTCCAATTTAAAGCCTTCTGTTTCATAAAAACGTTCCAGAAGACGATTTTTTTCTTTCAAGTTATGGGCAAGCTTTTCTTCAAATATTTCTCGATCAAGCAAATCTGCAATGCGAATCCCGACGCGTGCTGCTTTATCCATGTAAGCAGGGCCAATTCCTTTTTTTGTTGTGCCGATTTTGTTGGCTCCTTTGCGCTCTTCTTCCACTTCATCCAGTTTTAAATGGTAAGGAAGGATCACATGAGCTCGGTCGCTAATACGCAAGTTTTCTGTGGATACACCGTGGTCTCGCAAATAGTTGAGCTCTTCGACAAGCGCTTTCGGATCAATCACCACACCGTTTCCAATCACACAAATTTTATCTTTATAAAAAATCCCTGAGGGAATCAAATGAAGTTTATATGTAACCCCATTAAAACGGACTGTATGACCGGCATTATTGCCTCCTTGGTAGCGCGCCACCACTTCTGCGTGCTCAGACAAAAAGTCCGTAATTTTTCCTTTTCCTTCGTCCCCCCACTGGGTTCCAACCACTACTACTGATGACATTCTCCGCACCTCCGCAAGGTCCTTTTATCGTTTCTATAGTTCTAACCGACAGAAAACTCAAAAGCCATTTTCGAGAACCCTGTCAGTAACAACTGCCATGTTCAGCATTCTATAGCTTGGAAGATGAAATATCCTGTTTTTCACTCCTTTATTTTACCAATATCCGCTCCAATTAGTCAATTGAAAATCCGAACATTTATTTTTAGTGAAATTGTTTTTGTTCGTGAAAATCATTTTTCACAGAGCAGGAGAGGTTCGTAAAGGGACAGGAACGAGAGAAAAGTACCTATTTGACTGATTTCATTTTATTCTTTCAAATTCCTAATGATTCACCAATCATGCAGCATCCTCTTTTCCATACGTGGTATATTCCCACCATTAAGTGTCTGTCTTTACACCTAAAAAAGAGAGGCATTTTTTTCAGAAAAACGCCTCTCTTATGCTCCCGGCGGAATGGAAGCATCATCATACCGCCGTTCCAAATTGACAAATTTATTGTATTCTTTTATAAAAGCCAGTTGAACAGTGCCGATAGGACCATTTCTTTGCTTTGCAATGATGATTTCAATAATGTTCTTATTCTCAGATTCTTTATTATAATAATCATCGCGATACAAAAAAGCCACAATATCCGCATCTTGTTCTATAGCTCCCGATTCGCGAATATCGGACATCATCGGTCGTTTATCCTGGCGCTGTTCCACTCCGCGGGACAGCTGAGATAAAGCAATGACAGGTACTTCCAATTCCCTTGCCAACGCTTTTAATGAGCGGGAGATTTCCGACACTTCTTGCTGGCGATTGTCTCCTGAGCGTCCGCTGCCTTGGATGAGCTGCAGATAATCAATGACGATCATGCCAAGTCCATGCTCCTGTTTTAAACGGCGGCACTTGGCCCTAATTTCGCCGACGCGAATGCCTGGTGTATCGTCTATAAAAATGCCGGCATTGGACAAGCTTCCCATCGCCATCGTTAATTTTCGCCAATCTTCTTCCGTCAACGTTCCCGTCCGCAAGTTTTGAGCATTAATATTTCCTTCCGCACTCAACATCCGCATGACGAGCTGCTCAGCCCCCATTTCCAAGCTGAAAATGGCTACATTTTCATCGGTCTTTGTAGCGACATTTTGGGCAATATTGAGTGCAAAAGCCGTTTTCCCGACAGATGGACGGGCAGCGACAATAATTAAATCGCTGCGCTGGAATCCTGCGGTCATCCGATCCAATTCAGCGAATCCAGTCGGAATTCCAGTTACATCGCCTTTGCGATTGTGAAGCATCTCAATATTGTCATACGTCCGGACGAGTACATCTTTTATATTGTGAAACCCAGAAGTATTTTTTCTCTGGGCAACTTCCATAATTCTTTTTTCCGCATCGTTTAACAGATCGTCAACATCGTCTTCTCGTGTGTAGCCTTCTTGGGCAATCTCTGTCGCTGTACGAATTAACCTTCTCAACAATGATTTTTCTTCGACAATTTTAGCGTAATACTCGATATTAGCGGCTGTCGGTACGCTTCCGGCAAGTTCCGTCAAATACGCTACCCCGCCGACATCCTCCAAGTTGTTAGAAGCGGCCAATTCTTCTGTAACGGTAATCACATCCACCGCTTTTCCTTCATCACTTAACTTCAGCATCACACTGAAAATTTTTTGGTTGGCGCTTCGATAAAAATCAGTAGGACTTAAAATTTCCGACGCGGTGATCAATGCAGAAGGTTCTAAAAAAATAGCCCCTAAAACGGCTTGTTCCGCTTCTATATTTTGCGGTGGAATTCTATCCAACAACAGATCATTCATCATAACCACTCCTAAATGGCTAGAAGGAATTCAGAGTCCCTCATGAAAAGAAGGCCGACTCACAAAGTTCGCCCTCAAAAATTCCACAATATATAGAAGGATGATTTATGTAGCATCTATATATTGTCAAAGGGGTCAAAACCCTCTGAATCAGCCCTTTTCCCTTACACTATTCTATCATGAAAACAAGCCGGACAGTTTGGTAAAATTAGTTGCCTTCTGTCACATGAACTTTTAAAACGGCCATTACTTCAGGATGAAGCTTAACCGGGACATTCGTATATCCCAATGAGCGAATGGCATCGTCCAGTTCAATTTTCCGTTTATCTAGTTTAATTTGATGGGTTTTGTTTAATTCTTCAGCGATTTGTTTGCTTGTAACAGAACCGAATAACCGCCCGCCTTCTCCAGCTTTAGCTTTTAATTCCACTGTCAAGTTTTCAAGAACTTCTTTTAAATGTTTAGCGTTTTCCAGTTCTTGTTTTGCCAGTTCTGCTTCTTTTTTCTTTTGTGCTTCCAACGCTTTTAAATTGCCGGGCGTCGCTTCAATTGCTAAATTCTTTTTGAATAAGAAATTATGGGCATATCCATCGGCCACATTTTTAATTTCCCCTTTTTTTCCTCTGCCTTTTACATCTTGAAGGAAAATTACTTTCATGATTCCATTCCCCCTTCTACATATTTTTGAATGGCTTTCCAAAGACGAAATTCGACTTCTTCAATAGTTGTATCCGCTAGTTGTGTCGCGGCATTGGTTAAATGTCCGCCGCCCTCCAGCTCCTCCATTATTAGCTGTACATTGACATCACCGAGAGAACGGGCGCTTACTCCCACTTTGTGATCTTTCCGCTTGGCAATGACAAAGGAGGCTCTCACCCCATCCATCATAAGCAATGTGTCGGCAGCCTGGGCAATCAAAACAGGATCGTATTCTTCTTCTTCGCTTCCTATGGCAACCGCGATTCCATTTGGCTGGATGGATACTGTTTCAATTAGTTTTGACCGTTGAATATACGTATCAATATTTTCTTTTAAAAAAGTTTGAACTAGAACGGTATCAGCTCCTTGTGTCCTCAAATAGGATGCTGCATCAAATGTCCGCGATCCAGTTCTCAGCGAGAAGCTTTTTGTGTCCACCGTAATCCCGGCAAGCAGAGCTGTCGCCTCCAGCATGGAGATTTTTTCTTCTTTTGGCTGGTACTCTAGTAATTCCGTTACCAACTCTGAAGTAGAGGAGGAGTATGGTTCCATATAGACAAGCATCGGATTTTGGACGAAATCCTCCCCGCGGCGGTGATGATCG
>JADBKC010000044.1 GCA_014896555.1 Caryophanales bacterium
CAACCCCTCCTCGGGGAATTCTAAGAATTTCTCCCACAAACATTTTACTCACACATTTTTCCTCATTTTTAGTTGGATTTTTGAAAATATTATTGAAAATGATTATCATTATTAGATATAATACGACTTGTAAGAGTTTGTATTGATTCCATTGATCGAATACATACACATTTTATAAAGGGGGAAAACAAACGTGAAAATATGGAAAGCAGCATTCGTTACATTGCTATCATCCAGTCTATTATTCGGCTGCTCTCAATCTACTAAAACGGCTTCTGAGCCAAAGAAAACAGACAATAATCCTTCAACGAAACAAACAAAAGAGATGGCTCAAGTCACTCAGGAGTACCGTAAATACGCCATTGGAGAAATCAATGAATTTGTGAAAGAGACGGAAGAGTTCACGAACGCTGTCAAAAACGGGGATATCGAAAAGGCGAAACAAATTTATCCGCTGGCTCGGATGCATTATGAGCGTTCAGAGCCGATTGCGGAAGTATTTGGCGATCTCGACCCTAAAATTGACGCCCGCGAAGGCGATGTTCCTCAAGCAGAATGGAAAGGGTACCATCGCATCGAAAAAGGCTTGTGGCAGGAAAACACCACTGCTGGGTTAGAACCATATGCCGATCAGCTGCTGAAAGATGTGAAGCTGCTGCGTGCAAAAGTAGAGACCGTCAATGTCACACCAGACCTGTTAATTACCGGTGCGGTAGATCTATTAAATGAAGTATCGACATCAAAAGTGACAGGGGAAGAGGATCGCTATTCCCATACGGATTTGTATGATTTTGCTGCCAATGTGCAAGGCGCTGAAAAAATTTATGAGCTGTTGAAGCCGGCATTAGAGAAAAAAGATAAGAAGCTAGCGGAGGAAATCGGCCAGCATTTTGATCAAGTCAACCAATTGCTCGCTCAACATAAAAAAGGTGATGGATATGTTCCATACACTGAATTAACATCTGCTCAGGTAAAAGAATTAAGCCAAGCGATTGATGCACTTGCAGAACCGCTTTCGCAAATGGGCGTTGTAGTGGAGGGATCATAATGGCCGAACAATCGAAGAAACATGTAGAAGAGCCTGCCTTTTTGTCAAAACAGATTTCCCGAAGAGATGTGCTGAAAATTGCGGGAGCCGGAGGGATTGGTCTTGCTCTTGGGGCAAGCGGGGCTGGAAGTCTGCTCACGATGACGAACTTATTCCCAGAAGCGACTGAAAAAGACAAAAAGAACGACATCGTTCCCTTTTATGGAGCTCATCAAGCGGGAATTGCGACACCGATGCAAAACCATTTGTATTTTGCCGCTTTAGATGTCACGGCTGAGAGCCGATCAGAATTGATCGATCTCTTCCAAGATTGGACAAAAGCTGCCGCATTGATGACATCTGGAAAACCGGTCGGAGAAGTTTCCGGCAACGACTTTCTGCCGCCAAAAGATACGGGAGAAGCAGAGGGACTCTCAGCTTCTAATTTAACGATTACTTTTGGCGTGGGTCCCACATTTTTTGTGAAAGACGGAAAAGATCGTTTTGGATTAAAACATAAACAGCCTAGAGAATTAAAAGAATTGCCGAAATTTCCACTTGATGCGTTGGAGGAGAAATGGAGCGGCGGAGATCTATGCATTCAAGCATGCGCCGACGATGCTCAAGTGGCTTTCCATGCAGTCCGAAATTTGATCAGAATCGCCCGCGGCAAAGCCACGATTCGCTGGGCGCAAGCTGGATTTCAGCGTTCGAAGCAAGCCGCTTCCTCGAAAGAAACTCCACGTAATTTATTTGGATTTAAAGATGGCACGGTCAATCCTGATGTGAACAATCCAAAAGAAATGAACAAGCATATTTGGGTTCAGCTGGGTGACGGCCCTAATTGGCTAGTAAATGGCACTTATTTAGTCGTCAGGAGAATTCAAATGTATATTGAGGTATGGGATCGATCCAGTTTGCGTGATCAGGAAGAGACTTTTGGGCGTTATAAAGCAAGCGGGGCGCCGCTCGGCCAAAAAGATGAATTGGATCCTGTTGATTTAAAGAAAAAAAGAGCGGACGGCCAATATTATATTCCGGAAAATTCTCACGTTCGGCTGGCCCGAAATGACGGAACGGAAAAAATTTTGCGTCGTTCGTATTCTTATGCCGATGGGATGGATCAGAAAACAGGAAGTTTGGACGCAGGACTGCTCTTTATGTGCTATCAGCGCATGCCGAGCCGGCAGTTTATTCCCATCCAAGCCAGACTGTCCCAAAATGATAAGTTAAACGAATATACTGTTCACCGCGGCAGCGCCATTTTTGCCTGTTTTCCAGGCGTAAAAAAAGGCGGTTATATCGGAGAGTCTCTTTTTGAGTAGAGTCTCTTCTTCATAAAGGAGATGAGATCAATGAAACGATTCCAAACGATTATCACCTTTATCGGCTTGTTTGTATTTTTTCTGTGGATTCCGCCTGCGTACGCCGAGGAAGGGTACGATGAATTGTACATTCCCATTGGAGATGCTTTGACCAATACCCAATCAGCGGATTGGAACGTAATCCAAAAGGATATGGAGCAATTTGAGCATGAATGGAATACCGTCCAAAAACCAAGCATCAAACAAGAAAAAGCGATCAACCAGCAGCTGGAAAAGGCGAAAAAAGCGTTGAATCAAAAAGACAAAGAGAAACTTCATTCTGCTCTCTCCGCTTTGTCAAGCGAACTCATCCAATTGGAAGAGCAGCAAGCGAAGAGCAATAAAGAGGGAGATAAAGAAAAAGTCCAGAAGCTTGAGCCGATCATGGATCAAATGAAAACTTTGATAATCAATCAAAAATGGGAAGAAGCATATAGACAATATCGCCAATTTGAGACCGTATGGAATCGAGAGGCGGAAATGGTTGTTCGACAACAAAGCGTAGCCTCTTACGGAGAGATCGAAAAAAATATGGCTTTTTTAAGAATTGCTCTTACACAAGAACCAACGGATCAAAAGAAGGCGCTAAATAGCCTTCATTCATTGAAACAATCAGTTGATAACTTTTTATCTGGCAAGGCAACCTCCAAAACAAAAACGGAAGATTATACTCTTTCTGATTTAACGAAGCTATTAAAAGACAGTGTCCAAGCGATCCAAAAGGAAAATAAATCAAAGGCTGTAGCTTCATTAAATGAGGTTTTAACGATTTGGCCGATGGTGGAAGGAGAGGTTCAAACTCGGGATGCCGCATTATACAATGATATGGAAACGAAAATACCGGCGGCTGTCAGTATTTTAAGCTCCAACAGCGGTGATATCCATAAGGCAGAAGCCATCATCAATGACTTACATTCCCGCCTCGAGTCTCTAATGAAACAAACAAGCTACAGCGCTTGGGACGCCTCTTTGATTTTGCTGCGTGAAGGAATGGAAGTGTTGCTTGTTATCGCTGCTCTCGTCGCCTTTTTGAAAAAAACGAATCAGGCGGAAAAGCAAAAATGGATATGGGGAGGGGCCGGTGCTGGCATTCTGGCCAGCGTCTTGTTTGCGACGGTGCTCAGTTTGGCCTTTTCTAAAATGACAGGTGCTTCTAGCCGTGAGTATATCGAAGGGTTTGCCGGAATCGCAGCCGTTGTGATGATGTTGACGGTAGGGGCATGGCTGCATAATAAGTCCAATGTTCGTCAATGGAATCAATATATTCAGCAGCAAATGAATCAAGCGCTTGAAGGCAGCCGTCTTTGGATGATGTCGTTGATCAGCTTTCTGGCTATTTTTAGAGAAGGAGCAGAAACGATTATTTTCTATGTTGGGATGGCTCCTTCCATGAGTGTCAGCCAATTGCTGGCGGGAATCGGAATAGCGTTGGTCATCTTATCTGTCATTGGGTTTTTGATTATTCATTTCAGCGTCAAAATCCCGGTCCGACCGTTTTTCTTGGTTGCTACTGTGCTGATTTACTTTTTATCGTTTAAAATTCTCGGAGTAAGCGTCCATGCCTTGCAGGTTGCCAAGTTGCTTCCGTCGCATACTTTGGCATCTTTGCCTAATATTGAATGGATCGGTTTTTACCCGACAATGGAAACGATCTTTCCGCAGATTGTGCTGGTTGTCCTTATTGCAGGAGCGGCTTACTGGGTAGAGAAATCAAACCGCAAAAGTGAGAAGGCGGCTTAACCTAATAAGGGGAGCGTTCCGTATGAATCACCGGTTGCCTTTTTGATGTCGATTTAATCCATATCGGAACATTCGTGCTCCCCGGATTTTTTGAGGCAAAATTTTTATCCGTAAAGGCTTGATTCATAAAGTAAATTATGGTAGCATAATAAATGTTCTTAAGAAGATGGGGCATTAGCTTAGTTGGGAGAGCAGCTGACTCTTAATCAGCAGGTCGCAGGTTCGAACCCTGCATGCCCCATTATAAAGTCCAAAAAAGCAAGGCATTTTAAAGGCGCTTTGCTTTTCGTTTGCCGGCAAATTCGAAACCGGGGTTTGCCGACAGCCTTTTTTGGGTGTCATTAAAAAATAGAGATGGATGAAATGCTGGCAAAGATACTTTTGCCGCAATGAAAGTGAAGAAGATGGCTTGCCGGCCATTGAAAAGTCCGGTATTAGCATAAAATAGACTTTTTGGAGTGGTATGACCGCAATTTAAAAGCATGAAAATGACAAAAGGCATCCGAATGTGTGTCCATTCAGATGCCTTTTGTCTATACTCTGGAAGGATAAGACTTTGATTTCTGGTCATTTTTTTTGCTCAACGTTTTTTGTCATAGTTTCGAAGTAAAATCGCTGCAACAAAGAACAAAACAAAAAGCCCCCATGCTGTCAGCCCTTGCCTTTTGATCATTCCGAATATAAGGACTGAAATGCCAGATAAAACAAATGAAATTTGGCTTAAAGTGTTTTTATTCATCCTGTTCGCCATCCTATTGCCATTTTTAATTGTCCCAAATGTTTCATGTCCCTATCAGACCTCTTAAAAACCCTTTTTATCAGCAGCAGTTTCAAAATAACAAAGAAAATTTTTATCAAAAACAACTTTTTCCCAATAAGAATAGTCATTTTTTAATCATTCTGGTATATGCTCTCTTTCTTAAAGTTCCGATTTGGTAACATGAAAATGGATCGTTGCAATCATTTTCTCTTAACTTCTAGTTCTTTAATTCCGTTTTCCCTACTGACAATATAACAGATCTATTATGGTTATGTGTATTTTCTTAATATTTTTTGCATTAAGGGGGAACGAATCCCCTTTATTTTATGAATTCTACCCTCTTTCGGACGTTTATGACTGCATTAAAAAAGAGGAATTCCCTTAATGTCATAGCTGCTGTTTTGGAGGGGCAGATGATAGTCCCTTTAATCCATTCAGAGGAATGGAGCATGATTATGTATGAATGTGGTCTCTGGCATATTAAGCGGGCGAAATTGCTATAATAAAGGCTGGTGGTGATTGAATGGAAAGAAAAATCAGAAGGATCGGCAACTCACTAGGTGTCAATTTGCCTGCTGGTATGCTGAAAGAAATACAATTAAATGAGGGCGACATCGTTGAAGTCGAGTTACGAAAAGACAAGGGTGAGATCGTACTAAGAAACAAAAAAATCACGCCTATCCATAGTGATTTTGAATCACGAGTGATAGACGTTGTGGAAAAATATTTTGACATAACAAGGAAGTAGAAGCCTGTACGAATTCATGAGAATAGGGGGCGGGTTGACTCTATTCTCTAGTTACATGTTATTACATTGTTATAATGTTGTAAATACTTTTATTTAAAAAATTATCCTCGACCGTATTGAAGACTGATTAAGTTTGATGCGGTCTTAGAGAATGTAGACAGAAAGGCGTCCGAATATGCACATTCGGATGCTTTTTGTCTATATTCTGAATCAAGATGTTTTAAAAGCAGGCGCCTTGCTTTTTTTCGTTTTTTTGTCTGTAATGAAAGAGAGAAATGAACTTCAAAGGTGGAGCAGCATGCAAATAGAAACTAGGAATGTCTATAAAATGGAGGGCAATGAAATGGAAGGGCATATGAAGTATCAACCATTGCCAAAGGATTTTTTTCAAAAGCCGACACTTGAATTGGCTACAGCCTTGCTTGGTTGCCTGCTTGTAAAAGAGACTAAAGAGGGAATTGCTTCTGGATTTATTGTAGAAACGGAAGCCTATATGGGTCCGGTCGACCGCGCGGCTCATAGTTATGGCAATAGGAGGACGAAACGGACGGAGATTATGTTTCATAAAGCCGGATTGGCCTATACATACGTGATGCATACTCATTGTTTGTTTAATGTAGTGAGCGGCGGAAAAGAACAGCCGGAAGCCGTACTGATTCGTGCTCTTGAACCTTATGACGGCATTGATTTGATGTTTCAAAGAAGAAGCAAGATTAAGGACGTGCGCCAGCTGACAAACGGCCCCGGAAAATTGACGAAGGCTTTAGGGATTTCGATGGAAGACTATGGTCATCCTCTTCAAAAACCTCCCTTGTTTATAGCGAAAGGATTTGTGCCTGAGGCAATTTCACAAGGAAAGCGAATCGGCATTGAAAATACGGGAGAAGCAAAAGACTACCCATGGCGGTTCTGGGTGAGTGGAAACCGATTTGTTTCGAAATAGATAGAATTCCCTCCAAAAATCGATAAACGTTGATAGAAGAAGGATGTTATGCCGGAATGATGGAAATCGTTCATTTGATGAGGAGTGGCGATCTTATGAATGGTGTACAATCATGAAATAAAGCCGAACTTTTGGTAACAATGAGAAGTCTTTTACAATAGAACGGTTCAATCAGGAGGAGTTCAAAGTTGAATTTGTTGATCCATTTAATCGATCAGTATGGATACATCGTCCTTTTCTTTTCATTAATGCTGGAACTCATCATTGTTCCCATTCCAAACGAAATTCTTATGAGCTATGTTGGTTTTCTTGCTTATCAAGGCAAAGTAAATTTCGTTCTCGCTGTCCTTTTTGGGGGAGCGGGAGGAATTGTGGGAGTCACGATTTCCTATTGGATTGGATGTAAATTGGGAGCCCCTTTTTTCTATAAATATGGTCGGAAGTTTCATTTGGGACCGGAAAAAATAGAGCGAATTTCAAGATGGAATCAGAAATACGGCAGAAGGTTATTATTATTTTCTTTTTTTATTCCCGGCGTTCGACATGTGACCAGTTTATTTTCGGGAATTACCCGCTTGCCTTTTCGATCTTTCGCAATTTTTTCGTATATCGGTGTATTCCTGTGGGTAGGGACGTTCATTTTTTTAGGAAAAATCTTTGGTCCAAAGTGGGAACAATTTCATCAAGAGGCTAAATTGTACATGATTATTGGCTGTGTGGTCATTGGCCTTGGCTATGCTATGTACTTGTACATCAAGACAAATATCCGCAAGATTCGAGAAAACTTGATTTTGTTATTTGAAGCCACGTTTAAACGATTTCACAGCTTCCTTGGCATGAAGCTTCTGATTTTCGGAATGTCCATTGTGTTTGTGGCTTTGTTCAGTTTGATGGTGGGATTGATTCAAGATTTTATTGGAAACGAATTTGGACAATTTAATGCCATTATGAAGGCTGTCGTCTCGTATATAGTAGATCCTCGTTGGAAACAACAAATAGATTCTATGTATTCCTTATTGTCTAGAGACTCTCTTTTGATTGTCGGTTTCTTAACGACGATATGGATTTTCCTAAAAGGAAAAAACAGACTATTGGAATTCCAATACTATGTTATTTGCATACTAGGAGCTCTTATTTTCAGTAAAGGCCTCCATATTTTGTTCAGCTATATTGCGGCTGCAAATATGTTCAGCCAATCTTTTCCGAGCGAATTAAGTTTTTTATGGGTTGTGCTTTACATCTTTTTCCTGTACATCGTGCTTCGGCATAGTCAAAGAAAATTAGGAAGTGTTTTGATTGTTGTATTAGAAATGCTGATATTTGCATTGATCTCAGTCAGCAGCATTTATTCAGGGGCGGAAAACCCAAGCGATTTAGTGGCGGGCTATACGTTTGGAGGAGTTTGGGTAAGCTTGATCATTTTGATGATCGAAATTTCCAGACTCTTAAATATGATCAAGGCTTCCAAACGAAATGATCCAGAAGAAGTTGAATAGACGGGCGAAAAAGCCAATTTTCGCCCGTTCTTTCTCACGAATTCTTTATCTTTTTCGATGATGTTGAGAGCGTTTTGGGAGGACTTTCATAGGACGTTTATCCATCATTTCATCTAAACGGACAAATTGGATGTTGCGCTGTCTTAACTCTTTCAACACTTCTTTTAATGCTTTCAACATATAATAAGGCGCATCAACGTGGGCTCCAAGCGTGTCTCCGCAATCATGCAGCAAAACAACATCCCCAGGCTTAATCCTTTTCAGAAGCTTATCCTGTATGATCACGCTTGTACCCTTATTGCGCCAATCGCCTGCCATCACAGACCATAAAATGATGCGAAATTCCTTATGAAGAAAAAAATCAAAGAGATTCATAAGACCCCAAGGCGGACGGTAATAGGACGGCCGAACGCCGGTGATATTTTGAACAATGGCCGCGGAGTCCCGTAAGTTTCGGGCAACGGACCAAGGAGTCATCAGCCAATTGGAGCGATGGACGTAATTATGAATTCCGATCAAATGGCCTTCTTTGTGCATTCGCAAGATCAATTTAGGATATTTTTTTGCTTTCGATCCGACGACAAAAAAGGTGGCTTTGACCCCATATTTCTTTAAAAGATCAAGCAGTTGGGCAGTATATACGGGATCGGGGCCATCGTCGAAAGTAAAAGCCACTTGGCTTTCGCCGTTCCCTTTTCGAAACGCTCCAACACCGAACCAAAAGGATAATAGATAAGGAATAAACATATAAAAACAGAAAAAGACAAAAAAGCAGATGATGATCGTCTTCATAAATCAAAATCCTTTCTTCTCCACTAGGCCTTGGAAAATTCATAGATGGCATAGGAATCTTCCCTATCTTTAGCCTATTATAACGGTTCAACCGTGGATATGGAGCACAGACGTTCTTTTTTTCAACAAACGCGCTGCTTTCCATTTTTTTACTCGTGATCCATTTTCCATGATGTAGGAGGGGTGGTTTGTCATGGCGATTAACTGATAAATCGCCGACACCGCATCAAATGCAGCTGCTTTTTTTTGGATTTTTTCAGAGTTCTTTTTCATTTTCAGCAGGATCGGCTCATTTTTTATTAAGTTCGTTAATTGAAAGATTAAGTCATCAGGATCTTCAGATAGAATGGCTGCTCCAAATTTAGTTAAATAGCGGGCGTTTTCTTGCTCCTGTCCCGGCAGAGGATGATAGAGAATCATGGGCAATTCCATGGCCAAAGCTTCGGACGTTGTCACTCCTCCTGGTTTTGTAATAATGATGTCCGAAACCGCCATCAGTTCGTGGACATATTCTACATAACTAAATAAATGAATCCGATGTTTGGACGATTTTAGTTCCACTTCTAACTTCTGTTTTAACTTCTGATTGCGTCCGCACAAAATAATCAATTGCAGAGTTTCTGGGATGGACTCAAGTGTCGGCAAATTGAGAAAACCTTTGCCAAAAAGGCCGTCTCCGCCTCCCATAATCAAAATGGTGAAAAGCTCGGCATCCAGTCCGTGCTTGGCGATACATTCTTCGCGTCGATAAGGATAAAGAAACTTTGTTTGAATCGGGATTCCTGTACTGGCAATTTTCTCTTCCGGTATATTTCGTCGAAGCAATTTATTTTTCCCTTCGTTGGAACCTACGATGTAAAGATCCGTAAAAGGGTGAATCCAAGAACTGTGATCCGTATGATCCGTAATCACTGTTACAAAAGGTATATTCGTTAATCCATATTCTTTCAGTTTAGAAAGTATTCCAGACACAAATGGATGGGTGCTGACGACGACTGCAGGTTTCTCTCTCTCCAACAATTGTATCATTTTCCTTAGTCCAACGAAAAACAATGATTGTATTCTTGTAGAAAATGCGCTTTTTAGATGAGTTTTTTCATAAAAAAATCCATATAGTTGAGGAAAGACTTTCAATCCTTTTATATAAATATAGTTGCTAATGGGATACATATGAGGATGAGCCCACGCGATAAAATCAAAAACAACAGGCTGTACATTTGGACAACTTAGCTGAACGGCTTCTTTCAGAGCTTTAGCAGCTTGAAGGTGTCCTTGTCCGAACGTACCTGAAAGAATTAGGATTTTGTTTTTCGTCACTTTTGACATTCTTCTTCCCCCAATAATCTTTGTGTTCAATAGAAAAAGACTGAGGTTGTCTAGAAAAAGTTCATGAAAGAAAAAAGCGGGCTAAGGAAGAAAAAACAAAAACCCTCTACGAATTAATCAGAGTTTTTGCTTTTTTTCCTTCCAAACCGTGGTTTTGAAAAAAGCCATGTCATAGCAATGCCTAGTGAAAACCAAATGAGAAAGAGCAGACAGACACTTCCAGCGACAGGAAAATTGATCATCGAGACAGCTAGGCTAGAACCGAAGAGCAGTTTCAGCCATTCAGGTTTTCCATCCATGAATTTCAATTGGTTGCCCAATTCTTTGCTGAATACAAGCAATCCGATAAAAAAGGAAAGGGCGCTTGCAACAAAAACTAACAAGGCAACTGGTATGCCGATAATCGTGAGGGCGAGAAGTGTGCATAACGTTGTGAGCGCTAAGCTTGCCATAAAACCAATGATCAACGTTTTACCGGGTCTTTTCAATAATAGTTCTTCTTGATCGAGTGTTCTGCGCTTGAGGATCATCCCCAGCAGTACAGTGCCAATCACTAATATAATACTAAAAGCAAGCCGTATGCCCCAAGTGGATACATAAAGAAATCCGCCGAAGATAAAGCTGTTTTGCATCGGATCATTTAAATTGACGGTGATGAGATGCTCAGAGATTCGAGCCCCTTTTTCTTGATGGACATGACCGCCGATCACTATGACAGGTCCGCCGACAACGGCTGTTTTGTTCATTGTAAGGTCTCCATTTACGACAATAACTCCGACTTTGACATGTCCGCTGATCTCGGCGTCATTTCCAAGTACAACCACATTTTCCACTTTTTCTTTCTCGGGAACAATGACCTCTTTTTTATCTATTATCAGTTTATCTGCTGCAAAAGCAGGATGGGCGATCAGCAAAGCCAAAACCATGATGGAAAGAAATGAGATCGATATGTTAAACCCTTTCATTGACTACATCTCCCTAATCTAAACTTTTTACCCTGAGCAAATATTGAATAGCCCAAATCGAAATTCCTAAAATTACAATGGAAATAATCAAACAAGCGAGAAATAACAGTGGTATGGACGATAGAACCGTTGCTAGAGCATGAAGCACGCTTAATCCGATATGCACAAAGGAAGCGGCGAGTGTAATTCCTATATAAAAAACGGTTCCCATTTTAAACACAATAAAGGCAGCCATTAGAAGGGCGATGAAACTCATGGTCCAACGAACATATCGATTCATTGGCTGATGCGGCGATGAGATTTTTTTAATTTTCTTTACAACAGAGTGTTCAAATTGAACATTCGGTATTTCAATGGAATGATAAGCGGCAAAAAGCTCTCCTTTCAGCCATTGAAGTTCTTTTAGCTCATTGCTGCATTGACGGCATTCCGCTAAATGGTCTACCACTTTTTTTCTTTCCTCTTCGTTTAGTTCTCCATCAATAAAAGCAGATAAGAGTTCATGAACATGGTCATTCATTTTGCTCGCCTCCGAAAATTTCTTTTTTCAATGCGATTCTGGCTGAATGGATCCGTGATTTCACTGTACCAAGGGGAATGCTTAACATTTTGGAAATTTCATCGTACGAATATCCTTGGATGTCGCGCAGCGAAAGCACGATGCGCTGGTCCGGGGATAATTTTTGCATCGCTTCCTGAATTTCAAGCTTTAGCTGTGTCCGATCAATGGATGAGGTCATGCTCATTTGTTCGGCTTGATCATGGCTTTTTAGCTGCAATCGTTGTATTTTTTGCCTTTTTTTTAATTTGTCGTAACATATATTCGTCACAATTCTTGTCAGCCAAGAGACGAAGGCAAAGTCATTATCCAGTTTGGATAACGATGAGTAAGCTTTTACAAAAGCTTCCTGTGCGATATCTTCCGCTTCCATTCGGTCATTTACAATCGAAAAAGCATGGCGGAATACTTGACCTTTATATTTAGAAACCAGTATAGAGAACGCTTCTAAATCCCCGCTCCTGGCCTTTTTTATTAAATTGGTGAGTTCTTGATCCACCTTTTTTCAACCCCCTGTGAAGAAAAGCTCGAGCCCTCTATATACGGCTGATAGATCGGAACGACAATTCTTTCTATAATGATGGAATGCCTTCTTATAAGGAGATTTACGAGCCATTTGCCGGCGCCGGAATTCAGATGCGGAAGATCGGGGAAAATTGGGTGGAGACCACTTAAGTTTTCCCTTATATCAGGACTATTTCGTCTTTTTTCAAAAAATCAATCGTCCGTTTCTATTCTTTACAAAAGACGTCGTTCAAGAAAGATAGGTTCATTTTATCCGCAAATCATTTTCAGCATTCCTAGGCAAACATGATGGGATCTTTTAAAGAAAGAAGGCAATGATGGAATAGAGCGTTTTCTATGATTTCAAACCGGATTTTATTCAATGAAGGATTGGTCAGATCATGATCAAAATGGGAAATATTTTATCATATTTCCTATAAATTTACAATTCTATATATTGTTTTCATTTTCCTTTATATTTAGTAGGATCTTATTTTTATTTTTAGGGGGGGATTTTATTGAAAAAAGTTGCCGCTGTCATGATGTCTGCCGCTATTGTCTTGTCTGTAAATCCTTCATTAGGGCTAGCTGCGCCGCCAGAGAAAGAATTAACTCAATATCTTCAAGAAGTAGGACTGTCGAAAGAAGTAGTCAATAGTCAATTGGAAAAATTTTATGGTGAAGATTTAGATTCATTTGATTCTGTGGAAGAGGTCAGACAAGTTCTTGGAAATCCGATAAACGACCATGATTTGCAAAATTTGTTGACAAGATATGGATTTTCTTCTGAAGATGAATTGAAGCAAATGCTTGTCCAGTATGGGGAACTAGAAAAAGGACAAGATATCCGCGATGTTTATAAATTTATGAACCCGCTGGAAGACACCGTTTCCTTTTATGCACTTATGCCGGATAAAAAAGAAAACGTGCTGGATGTCGATTCGATTGCCGCTGCCTTTTCCCAATTTGGATTGACGAAAGAAGAGACACAACGGCTGGTCGATCATTTGAACTCTTTAAACTTAGACGAACAACAGTTGATGCAATCGTTGGAAGAGTTAAATCGTCGGATGGAAGCGATAGGGGAATTTGATCGTGCGTCTGATTTAACGGACGCTCAACTTACCGAACTTGCGGATATTTTTCATGACTTCCTGAATCTTTTTCATATGGATGCCCGTTTTTACTTAGAGAAAAACGGCCAGAAAACTCCGCTGTCCTGGAAGCAATTGATTACGTTGGAAAAAACGAATGGAAGCAATTTGCTCATTGAACTTTATAATGATCATGGAGAATTTTTGGCAGATATGATTTTTACGGCTGATCTGTTTGGCTCGGATGTGATTGAAAATACGGTGAATAAAGCGATAAACGGCATCGCCGCAAAAGGGCAGCCAAAAGCACAGCTTATCAAACATACTGTGAAAGGCGGACAGATGCCAAAAACGGCCGGCCACTATATGGAACAGCTGCTGATAGGGATTTTTGCTTTGGGGATCGGCTCAGTATTACTGCGCAAATGGCGCGTGAACCATTCATGAAGATTTTTTTGCAAAAAAATGGACTGATTTTTATCGCCGCTGTTGTTTTCCTGATCGGTGGCCTTTACCTAACCGGGAACAGTTTGAAATCTCTTTTCTTTTCTGAAAAATACGAAAATGAAAAGGCTGTTCAGGTCGACGCAAAACAGGCTATACAGCCTCTAAAAGAAGAACCGTTCTATTCAGCGCGGCCCAAACAGGGTGAAAAGTTTGGCGAATTGTTTATTCCGAAGCTCCATGCCAGTATGCCGATTTACGAAGGGACAAATGAGGATGAACTGGCGAAAGGAGTCGGTCATTTTGCCGAAAGTGTATTGCCGGGGGAAAAGGATAATTGTGTGTTAAGCGGTCATCGGGATACGGTATTTCGAAGATTGGGAGAAGTTAAGGAAAACGATTTGTTGATTACGGAAACAACAGCGGGAACGTTTACTTATAAAGTGAACAAAGTTCGAATTGTTGAAAAAAACGACCGTACCGTCATTGTTCCAAAACCGCGGGCGACATTGACGCTTACGACATGCTATCCATTCCACTATATTGGCAGCGCGCCGAAACGTTATGTTCTGGTGGCTACATTAATTTCTGGGAATTTAAGGGAAACAAAAACTCATCACGAGAAGAAAGCGGGATAAGAAGGCCTTTTCAATTATAAATACAGCGTCGTAAAAAGCCAATTTATTTTTTGAATTTTCCATGAGAACCACGGGGTGTTGACAGTTTGAGGCGGACGATCAGTCCGTCTTCTTTTTTGACCCGTAGAAAAGACGTTTAGAGAGACCACTTAACCATGATAGCCGTTGATAAGAAGAACATGATTCAAATAGAACATTTCCGATAATTGTAGGAGTAGAGCATGAATGCCTACTTGCATAGGGTGGAAAAGGAATGGACCCATCATCAATTCATGATCATTGGCCAAGTTGTTTTCGAAAACGAATAAAGTGATGGAAGAGCCTATTCAATGTTTATTTTTTCAAGGTGGAGTACATGTATTGATAGGCTTTTGCTTCTTCCGTCATACCTAAATGACTATATATTTTGGCCAGCCACTGAACGGGTTTCGGATCGTTCGGGTGAAGCTCCATTTCCCAGCTGAAGCAGTCAATCGCTTTTTTAGGCTGTTGAAATTCGAAATAAAGTTCGCCAAGCAGAAACTGTTGATCAGGATCGTCTTGGATGGCCAGCATTCGGTTGATTTTGGCTGCTGAAGGCAAAGAGACATGTTGATCTTCAAAGGGCTGAAGCCATTTTTTTACATAATTCAAATCGTGGGTTTTCAGCAGAAGCGGAATGATCAATCGGATCGTTTTTTCTATTGTCCCTGCATTCTGTTTGTTTACAGGAAGGGTATTGATTTTTTCCAACTGAATTTGATCCATTCGAATGGTGGGATCAGCCATGATAGAGGCAAATTGCTGCAATTGAAATTCCGTCATCGGGGAGTGCTGATCCAAAAGGAAGTTGATCGCTCGTTCAAACCAATGAAGCTTGAGAAGCAAATCAAAGAGATCATACTCAAGGGCTGGAAATGCTGCGCCTTGTTGATGAATCTGGAGCAAAACGAGAGCCATATCTTGATCGGATAAAAAGGACGAGAGCGTCATGCACAATGATTCATACTCTTGCTCGGGCGTGCGGGAATGCAGCATGTGGCGGATGGATAGAGCTGCCGCGTCGATCCACCGGCTTTGTTCGAGAAGCTCGGATTGAAGCTTTGCAAAGGCTTTATCATCATAGGCGGAACGCTCAAAAAAGAGTTGTTCAGCCATAAGCTTATCTTTTTCCCATAAGGCATCATCGTTTTGAAAAATGTTGTCGTATTGGCGGAAAGAAAGATCGTTGGACATTTGTTCAACCCATGAATTTTCTGGATCATACTGCTTTAACAGGCGAATGACTCGATAGGCAAGAAAGTATTTGCCGTTTCGCCGGTATTCATAAAAAATATCTCGAATCAGCTTGATAATGGCCTCTTTTTCAAGAATGGAGTCGAATAAAGGGAGAATGTGGGCAATTTCCATAGAGGAATATTGATGTTGCCATTGTTTCAGAAGATGTTGGACACTTTGAATCGTAAAGGTGCGATTTTGGTGAATGAGGGCGTCCATGAAGGGATGAGGAGCGGGAAATGTGATTCCGTTATGAAAGGCTTTGTACAATTGGGTTTGCTTGTTGATACGCAAAGGTTTTATGGCAGCAAGCAATCGGTTTTTAAAGTAAATCAGAAAAAAAGTCTGTTTGTTAGAGTCAGACGCTTCGATCAACTTAAACATATGGTACACAGCCATTTTTTTCGTTTCCAGCTGACACGCTTTATGATGATCGAGTACCGTTATCGTACAATTTTCCGTCATACCTGATCCCTCCAATAGTGAAAATACTTCTTATTTTCTTATTTGATTATATTGTATCATGATTGCAGCGCAAACTCGAGCACCGTCTTTAAAGAGGGAATTTTATAGAACATAAAGGAGTGTTGCGTATTCGTCATTGCCGCATGCCTGTTTGATGGTTGCGACCATTTTAAATCCAATTCCCCCTTTGTGGCTTTTTACATGTCCATACGGTCCTTTCAAGCACAACAGGATGATTCACAGTATTGTTTGATTGTCAGCAATCCATATCCAACCATCGTTTTTTCGAGCGATCAAAGAAAAATCAAAATGAATAATCCTTCGACTTTCATCGCATTCTAAACAAGGGCAACCCGCCCAACTTTTAAAGGAGGGAATCCAAATGGAACAGCCAATCCATCAAAACAATGCACCTTCTATGCAAAATATACCTAGACAAATGTACCACGGCGGCCATGAGTTGTTCGAAGTTCATGAATTATTGTCAAACACAATCAGCCTTCTCGATCAATATATGATGCTGCGACAATTGGCAAAAGATCCAGAATTAGTGGATATGATGAACCGTCAATATCAATTTGTGTCCGACTGCTACAACATTGCAGTAGAAGCTTTGAAAACGGGGAACAAACCGTCCCATCCGACACAGACGTATATGATGAAACAGGACCATAGCACCGTATATGGGATAAAGCCGTCAAGTCCAGCTAAAACAGCGCTATCCGCAGCGGAAATAAACGACCAAAAAATTTCCACTCAAATGCTGCAAATGATGAAATCAGCTGCCCTTGTTCACACGATAGCTGCATTGGAAACGGTCAATCCAGTTCTAAGACGAATACTGGCTGACAGTGTTCCAAACTATCTAGAAATGGCCTATGAAATTTTTTTGTATCAAAATAAACACGGCTATTACCAAGTGCCTCAATTTGATAGACAAACAACAGATACAATTGTCAATCGTTTCGCGCCGGTGCAAACAAACCTTCCACAAAACCAATCAATGGGTTACAATCAAACCCACTAAAAAATGGGAGCCTCCTACCGTAGGAGGCTCCAAACACAATGGCTTAATGTTGTATACAGCTGCCTAGCACGCTGAAATGTTGGTTGCATGAAGTCTTACACTTGTTTACGGAATTTGGACAGTTGATCAAGGAATTTTTAGATGGCAGGAGCTTTTGTCGCTTTGTTGATCTTTCTTTAGAAATGAATGTATTGGTTAGGGGACTGTAATGAATAAACTTGAATGTTGTACCGTTTGCATAAGCCTTTTTCAATAGGGAAGTGGATTCGGTCAAAGAGTCGGCAATTATTACAATATCCATACGTGATGGAACTTTTGAGCCAACAACTCAACGATATGAGCGGAGATCGTAAATTGAGTAAGATGATGTGCCATGTTGTTCAAATGAGATAGCTGGAAAGCAATCTGATTGTCAAACAGGCATCCGCTGTTTCATTGCCTTTACCAAGACTTCAAAGTGGGAAGTGCAAAGAAATGGGTAAATGGCCCTTTCAATTCTTCATTTGAACATGGATTTCATCTAGTGATCATTGGTTCTGCCAATCTTGCTAGCCCATAGTCACTCACCGAATTCTCCTCCCATATGAAATCAGTTTCTATGCAAAGATCATTTGTACCCAATAGAGTAGCAAGAATAAAGTGAATATGGTCGTTAATGGTATGACAATGAGCGATACGCTTAAATAATCTTTCCATTTTACTTTCAAATGATTTTGCTTAAGGATATGGAACCAAATAAGAGAGGCTAAAGTTCCTATGGGCAATAGTAATGAACCTATGTCGCTTCCAATAATATTGGCGAGATAAATGGTTTTTAATGTAATAGGATCAAGGCCCATTTTCGTTAAAGTTAAGGTCCCGATCATTAATGCAGGATGGTTATTAAAGAGATTCGATAATACAGAAACTAATCCCCCCATAACACCGCTAGCATAGAGTAATTGTTTACTTACAATGGGTTCGCATATTTTCACAAGCAAATCGGTTAGCCCCGCATTGTGGAGCCCATAAATGACGACGTACATCGAAAATGAGAAGATCAGAATGTGCCAAGGTGTTTTCTTCAATACATCGATCGGATTGATGCGCAAATAATACCATCTCCATAGAAGCAAGACCAGTGATCCTAGCACTGCGATTAATTCAATAGGGATAGAGAGGTAAGAGGCAACAAATAGGAGACAACGCATCGTAAACACAAACAGTAATACTTTCAACATAAATTTGGTGCGTTTGCTTTTTGTTTCAACCGAAATGCTTCCTTTTAATGGATGGAACGATTTTGTGAAGAACATTTCCTCTGAATATCATAAGATGAAGCTGGTAATGTTTTTGGCAGCTTCTTTTTGACGACAACGAACATTAATAAGGACATAAACATTAGTCCTATTGTCGCCGGTACAAACATCATGGCGGTATGCATATAGAGAGTCATATGGACGATATTTAATGCAATTAAATTTACAATATTGCTTACTCCGATCGGTGCACTGGAAGCGGTGGCAATGAGAGCCCCGCATAATAAATAAGGAATTTGCTCATGCGGTTTTAATCGGATATTTTTTAGAAGCAAAATTAATATGGGGGTTGTGATCAAGATGCTCCCATCATTGTTAAATAAAAGGGTCATCAAAAAACACAGCAATTGAATGTACCAATAGAGACGATAGCCCGATCCTTTCGCCAACTTTGTTAGCCGTGCAGCTGCCCAGTGGAAAAAGCCGAAGCTTTCTAATATGACAGCCATCACAATGGTGGCCATAATCGTTATGGAAGCACCGCCAATTTTATGGATTATATCGACAATATCGTTCTGCGATACAATCCCTGTTAGTAAAATGATCCCTGCCCCTATTGATGCCGGCCAAGCTTCATTCATCCCTCCTGGTCTCCAAAAAATGACGAACATGGTGCAGATGAACACAAAAATGGTAATCGCTATTTCTAAACTCATAGTTTTTATCTCCTTATGAATCTTTATTAGACATTTGACCGGACATGTCCAATTTCCTATATATATATTCAGCCTTGTCAATGAAGGAGATAGATTTTTGAATTAAGGCCTCTAAAATGTATGTTTGTCTTCCTAGTAAAAATATACGGTAAAGAAAAATGACTAGTTAGGAAGGAACATTCATAACGAAAAAAAAGATCGAACCATCGAAGGGGCATGAAAAATTCAAAAAAGACTATGAAAATCCAAAAAAAGGCCACAATTTCACCAAAAAAGGGAACGAAACGATGAAAGGTGCATAATGACAATGGATATTTGGTAAGGAGATAATGGTCAGGTTAGCGCAAGAAGGCGAGAAATGATTGGAATTTTTGCGATACTCCCGTGACGAATGCGGGATGTCTGCTTTTTAAATATGGGGTTGTTAATATTGTTGCGTTGATATGAAAATCATGAAGAGCAGCTGATTTTGTAGAGGGAAATCCATTTAATGGCCAATATAGGTTAGATTACCTACTTATTTCACCTCTGCAAGAAAAGGGAAAAAGCGGAAGTAAAAATGGGGAGTTTGCTAAGTACTACCCTATAAAGTCAGTCAAACTGGAGAACTTCCGAAAGAAAAAAACCTTGGCAATTCCTGTTGGAAACGCCAAGGGTTGAAAAGGATAGTGAAATGCGCCATTGATTTAATGGAACCCCATAGACAGGACGGTACATATGGCGGTGTGAGGGAAGGAGGTTCATCATCTCCTCCTACTCGATTTCTGGTGGACGGCTTACTATCCAGCTAGGGCGGGGGAAGATCAACATCAGGCGTAGTCATTTTAATCCTTTCCATCGTTCTGCTATTTGCTTTAACTCTACAGCGAGATCCGCCACTTCTTTGATCCTGTTTGCAACTTCTTTTGTCGTCGCTGATTGTTCTTGAATGGAAGCGGCGGCTTGTTGTGAACCGGAAGCTAATGAAGCGGCAGCATATGATACCGCTTCCATCTCTGAAAAAACTTTTTCGATTCCTTTCAGCGTATCGTGGCTAGCGTCCGTCATTTTTTTCGTTTCTTCTGATACAGTGTGCATGATATCAGAGATATTTTGAAAGGCGTTGTCAAGTTGTTTGGATAATTGTTCTTGTTGATTGGTTACTTCGTGTATCGCTTTGGATTCTACAGCGGAAGTATGGACATAATGTTGTATCTGTTTCAGCATTTCGTTTACTTGTTCAACGGATTTGGAAGTTTCTTCTGACAAAGAACGAATTTTTTCGGCGACAACGGCAAATCCCTTTCCTTGATCTCCGGCTCTGGCTGCTTCAATGGCCGCATTTAATGCTAATAAATTAGTTTGATTGGCGATGTTGCCAATTAATTGCAGAATGTTGTTTGCCTTGGAGGAAGCTTGTTTCAGCTGGGAAGTGGCTTCGTTCAAAGATTCAGCCATTTTGACACTTTCCATGATCGTGGCATTGACTTGCTTGACTTTTTCTCTTCCTTCGTAGACACGATGATCGGCCGTGTTGACCACTTCGTTTAAATAATTAGACCCTTGTTCAACCTCTTTTATGTCTTTCACCATTTTTTCCATTGTCGTTTTTGAGATATCGGCTCGGTTGGCTTGATCGGTAATTCCGTTTGACAACTCTTCAATAACGGAGGAAAGGGTGTCAGCATTTCCGGCCAACATATGGCTCGCTTTAGCGATTTCGTCCGACTCATCAGAAAATCGTACGGCATACTCTTTTACATCCAATAAAATATTTCGAAGACCTTTCAACATTTTGTTCAATCCATGTGAAACGATCCCCATTTCATTTTGTGAGCGATACCCGGATCTTTTAGATAAATCGACTTTATCTGTGACGGAACGGATCGTTACATCGAACTCCCGCAGCGGCTGTTGAACATGTTTCGAAGTATAGGAAAGAAAAAAATAAGAAATCAGCAGTCCCCAACATAAGCAAAGAATCATAGCCGTTGTGACGGAAAAGGTTGTGAAGAGAAAAATGGTCAGTCCCATTGTCATAAAGACTAATAAAAAAACAGAAAAAACAAAAAAGGATCGTAAGCTTTTAAACAAATCGGTCCCCCCTCATCTTTCTTTTTGCCTATTTTTATTTTTTACCATTATATCAGAATGATAAAATATGAGACAAAATTTTCTGAATAAAATAGTCAAAGGAAAATTTAAACATAGCCATAACTTCTTTTATTTCCTAGGATTGTTCAAAAATGAGGTTTTATAGTCTTCTTTATAATACATATGGTAGAAAATGTGAATTTAGACGAAAGAAGTTTAGAATATAGGCGGATTTTAGCATCTCTCAACTTGCGGAAAAGAATTTACGGTTAAAAAAATAAAAAGATATTTTTCGTGCAAAATATATAGCTTTTTCGTACTTTGCTGCAAAGTAGCATTCATCCATAACACCTTCTTTGTGATTTTGATATTGACTTAAGTCGGTCAAGGAGAAATCATGGTATGGAAAAAAAGGAGAGATAGATACTTAATTTGTTTTCAAAAGAAGTGCAGTTGGATTTGCACAAATATAGTCAGACGTTCA
>JADBKC010000045.1 GCA_014896555.1 Caryophanales bacterium
TTTACTGCCATTTTTGTATTTCTGACGATGCCGCTTTATATACTCATGTTTATCGTTCCGTTGGACCATCTATCCTTGTCAAATGATCACAATGCTTTATTGGTTTTAGGCAGTTTAATCAAACAAATATTCACGAATCCATGGATGACTTTATTGTTTGTTTTATCGTTTTTGGCCTCTGCAGCTCAATCTGCTAACACACCAAACTGGCTGGCACTCATTACGGATGTGAACTTGCCTGAGCATAGGGGGACCGCTTTTAGTGTCGCCAATCTTTTCAATAGTTTAGGAAGAACGGTTGGAAACGTAGGAGTGGGGATTGTGCTTGGCATCGTTTCCAATCACTTTCATGAACCATATAGCTATATGATCACTTTATCGCTGCTGCAGCTTTTCCTTATTCCATCTGCACTAAGCTATATCTTCATGGCTAACCAAAATGTGTCCGACATCAAACAGGTAAAAGAAATGTTGAAGGAAAGATCGTAGTGGCTGTCCACTGCCTAAAATTTGTCAAATAATGTCGAAGGATAGTTTGAAGAAGTATGATCATTGCTCTTTCGTTTATGAAAGTGATCAGAATTCGGTCAGCTTCGTTTTGGATGGGTTTGTTTTTTGTTTTCTATTTTTTTGTTAGAATAAGAACAGATGTTTTGTTAAAGGAGAGGAAGGATGGAATCTACTTCGATTTTTGCAAAGCCGATTCGTCTCTTTAAATCGGTATTATGAAGAGTGTGCGTCCTTTTGCCAGTCCATGTTACAAACTAAAAAGATAGGAAAGAGCGAATGCTGCGATTCTTTTTCCTTTCTGTTCCTGATTCAGCCATTCATTCTCTCCCATTTTTTTCGCTTCACCAATCCAGATATGGTACAATCATGGTTAGCACAAAAGGAGAGAACCGGTTTGTTTGAATATATTAAAGGTATTATTGAATATGTCAGTCCTGAATATATCGTCGTGGATCATCAAGGAATAGGCTATCAAATCATGATGCCGAATCCATTTGTATTTTCAAAAGAGCTGGGCCGTGAGAAAAAAGTGTACATACACATGCATGTGCGGGAAGATTTGCTCGCTTTGTACGGTTTTGAATCTGCTGAAGAAAAAAAGTTATTTCAAAAATTACTAAATGTTTCCGGCATCGGTCCAAAAGGAGCTCTGGCCATTTTGGCTTCGGGAGCTCCTCAACAAGTAATCGCCGCCATTGAAAACGAGGATGAAAAATTTTTAACGAAATTTCCTGGTGTCGGCAAGAAAACGGCGAGACAAATGATTTTAGACTTAAAAGGAAAACTGCAAGATGTAGTTCCAGATTACTTTCCTAATTTATTTTCCTCGTCATCGCCAGAGTCTCCTGCTGAATTTACTCCGGAATGGGAAGAAGCCGCTCTTGCGTTGGAGGCGCTTGGGTATTCTCATAATGAAATTCAAAAAGCGGCCCAGTTGTTGAAGGGAGAAGCCCTTTCAACGGATGAATATATAAAGAAAGCTTTGCAAGTGTTATTGAAATGATTGGAGGGAGGAGATGAACGGTGGAGGAAAGGATTGTGTCGGGTGAAGCGGATTGGCAAGAAGCGGAAATGGAACCAAGCCTGCGTCCGCAAACGCTGAAGCAGTATATTGGCCAGGATAAAGTGAAGCGAAACTTGGAAATTTTTATAAAAGCTGCAAAGATGAGACAGGAAACATTGGATCATGTGCTTTTGTACGGCCCGCCGGGATTGGGGAAAACCACTTTGGCTCAAGTGATCGCAAATGAGATGGGGGTCCGTCTGCGGTCAACTTCTGGACCGGCGATAGAACGTCCTGGTGATTTGGCGGCAATCTTGACGTCGCTTGAGCCTGGTGATGTTTTGTTTATTGATGAAATCCATCGCCTTCCTAGAGCAATTGAGGAAGTTCTTTATCCGGCCATGGAAGATTTTTGCTTGGATATCGTCATTGGCAAAGGTCCAAGTTCTCGTTCTGTCCGGATTGATGTACCTCCTTTTACGCTTATTGGAGCCACAACAAGAGCTGGTTCGCTCTCTGCTCCTTTGCGGGATCGATTTGGGGTTTTAAGCCGGCTTGAGTATTATGATCAAGAACAGTTGAAAGAAATCGTTTTGCGGACAGCCGATATTTTTCATACGAAAATTGAAGAGAGAGGGGCTATGGAAATAGCCAGACGCTCACGGGGAACGCCTCGAATAGCGAACCGCCTGCTAAAGCGAGTGCGCGACTATGCACAAGTTCGCGGAAATGGACTGATTACGTATGATATTGCTGATAAGGCGCTTGAGTTGCTGCAGGTGGATCAAATGGGGCTGGATCATATTGACCATAAGCTGCTTTTAACCATCATTGAGAAATTTCGCGGCGGACCCGTCGGTTTGGATACGATTGCAGCAAGCATCGGCGAAGAACCGGGTACAATAGAAGATGTGTATGAACCGTATTTGCTGCAAATTGGTTTTTTACAGCGGACGCCTAGGGGAAGAATGGTTACGGAACGAGTTTATCATCACTTTCAAATGGAGGTTCCTAAAAAATGAGCGGTTTAGCGAAAACATTGATGATTGTAGGTGGAATTGTCTTTTTGGTTGGTTTTCTCATGCAGTTTATCAAAATTGGGAGACTGCCGGGAGATATTCTCATCAAAAAAGGGAATATGACTTTCTATTTTCCCATTGCCACGTCCATTTTGCTTAGCGTCCTGTTGTCTGCGATCTTCTATTTTTTGTCGCGCTTTAACCGTCCATAGCATCCTCTTTTGAAGCTTATGAATATTGAAATATCCAATAAGTTTTGCTAATCTTACGCTCCGGTTTGGCGAATGATTTTGCAGAATAAAAGATTGAATGGAAAAGGTGACATCGAATGAATGTAGAAGATTTTGATTTTGAATTGCCAGAAGAATTAATTGCCCAAACTCCAATAAAAAATCGATCAGAAAGCCGGCTAATGGTGCTGGATAAGGAAACGGGAGAAATCAAGCATGATGTTTTCAAAAATTTATTACGCTATTTGAATCCCGGCGATTGTTTAGTATTAAATGATTCAAAAGTTCTTCCAGCTCGATTATATGGAGTAAAGAAGGATACGGGAGCTCATATTGAAATTTTGCTTTTAAAACAATTAGAAGGAGATCGCTGGGAGACGTTGGCAAAGCCGGCAAAAAGGTTAAAAGTCGGAAGCCAGATTATTTTTGGTGATGGTCAGCTAACAGCAGAGTGCGTAGGGGAACTCGATCATGGCGGCAGAGTGATCGAATTCCATTATGACGGCATCTTTTACGAAATTCTCGATCAGCTGGGCGAAATGCCGCTTCCACCTTATATAAAAGAAAAGCTTGAGGATCCGGACCGCTATCAAACCGTGTATGCAAAAGAGCGAGGATCGGCTGCCGCACCGACAGCTGGCCTTCATTTTACGAAGGAACTTCTTAAGGAGATTGAATCAGCAGGAGTTCATCTAGCGTTTCTCACGCTGCATGTGGGACTTGGAACTTTCCGCCCTGTGTCGGTAGATAAGGTGGAGGAGCATGATATGCATGCCGAGTTCTATCAAGTGTCTAAAGAAACGACCGATTTAATTGAAAAAGTTCGTAAAGAAGGCGGCAAAATTTATAGTGTTGGAACGACTTCGACTAGAACGCTCGAAACGATTGCCAGGGATCACGATGGAAAAATCGTTCCCGCTAGTGGATGGACCGATATTTTTATCTATCCGGGATTTCCATTTCGCGCGATTGACGGCTTGATTACGAACTTCCATCTTCCAAAATCGACGCTGATTATGCTTGTGAGCGCTTTGGCAGGGAGAGAAAATATTCTGAATGCCTATGAAACCGCTGTGCGTGAAAAATATCGTTTCTTTAGTTTTGGAGATGCGATGTTTATAAAGTAAGATTTGGCAGACAAAAGAAGCATCAATAGAGGAAGGAGCATTTGACATTGCCAGCCATCAAGTATGAATTATTGAAGACTTGCAAACAGACAGGGGCAAGGCTTGGCAGGGTGACAACGCCGCATGGAAGTTTTGAAACTCCCATGTTTATGCCCGTTGGAACGTTAGCAACTGTGAAAACCATGTCCCCGGAAGAATTAAAAGAGATGGGGGCCAAGATTATTTTAAGCAATACGTATCATCTCTGGCTGAGGCCCGGCCATGATATTATCCAAGAAGCGGGCGGTCTTCATTCTTTTATGAACTGGGATGGGGCCATTTTAACCGATTCCGGAGGTTTTCAAGTATTTAGCCTGAGCAAACTCCGCCGCATTGAGGAGGAAGGCGTCCATTTCCGCAATCATTTAAATGGGGAAAAGCTGTTTTTATCCCCGGAAAAAGCGGTGGAAATTCAAAATGCTCTTGGGTCGGATATCATGATGGCATTTGATGAATGTCCGCCTTATCCAGCTGATTTCGACTACATGAAAAAGTCGATAGAAAGAACTTCACGCTGGGCTGAGCGCTGCTTGAAAGCCCATAAAAGACCGGAAGATCAAGGGCTGTTTGGGATTGTACAAGGAGGAGAGTATAAAGATCTTCGTCGGCAAAGCGCCCAAGATCTTGTGTCTCTTGATTTTCCTGGCTATGCAGTCGGAGGCCTGTCGGTAGGAGAACCAAAAGAAGTCATGAATGAAATATTGGAATTCACGACACCGCTTTTGCCTGCCGATAAACCGCGCTATTTAATGGGAGTAGGGTCGCCGGATTCTTTAATTGACGGCGCTATTCGGGGAATTGATATGTTCGATTGTGTGCTTCCAACGCGCATTGCCAGAAACGGTACTCTGATGACGAGCCAGGGCCGGCTTGTGGTGAAAAATGCAAAATACGCTCGCGATTTTCGGCCTATTGATGAGCAATGCGACTGCTATACGTGCCAAAACTATACAAGAGCGTATATCCGTCATTTAATTCATACAAATGAAACATTGGGAATTAGGTTGACGACTTACCACAATCTTTATTTTCTGCTAAAATTAATGGAGAAAATCAGACAAGCCATACGGGAAGACCGGCTTGGCGATTTTAGAGAAGAGTTTTTTGAACAGTACGGTTTTAATCGTCCTGATGCCAAAAACTTTTAAAAAGGAACGTAATAAAGCTTTAGCTTTTAAAGACCAAAGGTGGATTTTTACTTTTATTAGAAAGGGGTGAATGGATTGGGGAGTTTAGGAACATTATTGTCATTGATTATCATGCTCGTTCTGTTTTACTTCTTGCTTATCCGTCCTCAGCAAAAACGGCAAAAGCAAATCATGAATATGCAGAACAGCTTGGAAAAAGGAGATAAGATCGTAACGATTGGCGGTCTTCATGGCATCGTCGATTCGCTAGATGAAAATACGATTGTCATTCGATGCGGAGATGGCAGCCGTCTGACTTATGACCGGTCAGCGGTTCGGGATGTGATTGAAAAAGCTAAAAGCCCTTCGCCAAATTCTTCAGCAAACTCGTAATGAAAAAAGAAGCAATTTGGTCTTTCGAATTGCTTCTTTTTTCTGTTTTTTCTTTGATGAATAAATTCAATAGTAAAACAGAGAAAGGGAAGCTTGCTAAGACTCTCTCGTTTTCCCTCCGGAAAGATTAACCCCTAATACGCTTCCTAGCATGGCGGTGGCGATATAGCAAAGATGAAAAATGAGCTGTTTTAAAGAAAAGATAGCGTCGTATCCGAGAAATTGATATAGAAAAATAATAGAACTATAAACGATTCCGGTAATAGCTCCGAGAAGCAGCCCTTTTTCTTTCCCTTTTCCCCCTGTAATATAGCCTCCCATGAATATACTTAAAAAAGATATGATGGTGACAAGCAATTGAATGGAATGTTCCGTTAATTGCGATAACCGCAAAATCGTTGCAAAAATGATGCTGCATGCGATGGCCATGAATAGGATCGCAGTGACTCCGTATAACACCGCACTAATTTGCCTTTTCATAAAATGGCTTCACCTCCCGCCTGAAAATTTCAATTTTTCCCAGTACAAGCATATGCGCTTCATTCTTAGGATAGAAGCAAAATTTTAGTTGAAGAAACCAACTTCTTCTGCAATTCTTTGTCCATTGTTCACACATACTAAAAAGGTGAACGACAAAAAGGGGGGAGTTTGGTGAATTATTGGGCAATCGGTGTCAGAACCCTTTTTCTCTATTTCACCATATTAGTGATTTTTCGATTAATGGGAAAACGTGAAATTGGAGAATTGAGCATCTTAGACTTGGTGGTCTTTATCATGATGGGAGAAATGGCGGTCATTGCGATCGAAAAACCGAATACTCCGATCATGCATACTTTGTTTCCTATGTTGATTATCATGGGAATTCAAATTTTATCTGCTTATATTTCATTGAAAAGCCCATTTTTTCGCAGAATGATGGATGGAAAACCAGCCGTTATTATCAACAAAGGAAAAATTGACGAAAGTGTCATGAAAAAAAATCGGTATAATTTTGATGATTTAATGGTGCAGCTAAGAGAAAAAGACGTTCGGAATATTGACGATGTAGAGTTTGCTATTTTGGAGCCGTCTGGCAGTTTGTCCGTATTAAAAAAAGAGAACAACAAAAAGGAGGACAATTCATTTACACTTCCTCTGATTTTAGATGGTGAAATTCAAGAGGAAAATTTAGAAATGATCCATAAAAGCCCTGATTGGCTGAAAAACAAGCTGCGTGAAAGAGGCTTTCGTTGCATAAAAGAAATTTCTTTTTGCAGCTATCAAGGCGGAAAATTTTATATTGATAAGAAACACACTCCGCTAAAAAACGATGAAGACAGCCAATAATCTTAGCCTGCTTGCGAGAACGAGGAAAAAGAGCCAAACAACTTTTGTTTTATCGTTTGGCGGATATTTGCATCTTTCATTAAGTATGAAAAGCACTCCTTAAGAAGCAAGAACGGGGTTGAAAGGACGGATGCATAATTCTAAAGTGGACCAAATGAAGCCCTCGCTCTCTATCATCATTTTTTCTGCATTTATGATGGAAAGCGGGTCTGAATGAAATTATATCCATCTTTTTACAATAGGGATTTTTAGCAAATCTCTTTTTTTAATAAGGCCTGCCGCTCCGGAACTTATGGTGTAAAGGATGGAAGTAAAAGCCGCTCCCGCTAGAAAACGAACGAACGGACTTTCCGTTGTGAGAACATATTGATCTAGCAGTTTGGAAAATAGAATAACAGCAACGACAACAAATAAAAAATGAAGATAATCTCTTGCATAAATCGTTAGAGATAATTTTTTAACGGCTGTCATTAGATGAAGCAACGTCACTAACATCGTTCCTGTCACAATCCCAAGTGCCGCGCCGTAAATGCCAAATGAAGGCTGGGAGGCGAGTACAAAAATGACGGCCAATTTTACAAATGAGCCGATAAAGCTGTTGATCATCGCGGCATTCGCAAGATTCAGCGCCTGCAGCACCGCCTGAAGAGGCCCTTGATAATACTGGAAAAGAAAGAAAGGAGCCATCAATTGAATAAACACTGCCCCTTTATTTGATCCATACATGATTTGCATCATAGGTTCGGCATATAAATAAAGAATCACGACAGCCAGTCCTCCGGTGACTAGACAAAATCGCAAAGCTTCCTGAACTTGGTGTTCCAAAAGCCGATAGTTTTTATGGGCATTGGCCTCGCTGATCGCCGGTACTAATGAAGTAGATAAAGAAGTGGTAATAAAAGAAGGCAGCAGTAATAGCGGCAACGCAAAGCCCGTTAACATCCCGTATTGCTGCGTGGCCACACCGGAGGCTATTCCAGCGATGGCCAAACTGTGGGAGACGACAATCGGTTCTAAAAACCACGACAAGGAACCGATCAGTCTGCTTCCCATTGTTGGAATGCCCACAACCATTAATTCTTTAAAAACATCTCCACCCGAAAAAATGGTTTTCAAAAAGTGTTTTCGCACGCGGAATCTCTTTTTCATTTTAAACATAGTAAACAGGTATAAAAGGGATCCAAGTTCGCCGAGCACGGAGGCGATCATAGCTCCCGCTGCCGCAAACTCTACGCCGTATGGTAGGAAAGCCTTTGTCATAACGGCGATGAGAGCGATCCGAATCGCCTGTTCCAATACTTGTGATATCGCGGATGGCTTCATATTTTGACGGCCTTGAAAATAGCCCCTAAGAACGGAGGAGACTGCAACGACAGGGATAACGGGGGCGATGGCTAAAAGCGGATAGAAAGTCCGTTCATCTGTAAACAAAGTTTGGGAGATAAAAGGCGCACACAACAGCAATCCTGGTGTAAAGATGAGCGAAAGGGAAATCGTGACTCCAAGGGAGACGACAAGGATTTTCTTGATCCTCCGAAAATCGCCTCTTGCTTCAGCTTCCGCCACACTTTTGGAGATGGCCACAGGAAGCCCCATTTGCGTCAATGTAACAGCGAGTATAAAAGTCGGGTAGGCCATCATGTATAATCCGACTCCCTCTTCTCCTATGGACCGAGCGATCACAATTCTATTGATAAATCCTAAGATTCTGGTCACAAAGGTCGCTGCTAATAATATGAGTGTTCCTCTAAGAAACTTCGACATTTTCCTCCCTGCCTTCTCAACTGTACCGTTTTCTTTTACAATGATATATATGCATACAAATGGACAAAGCATGACAAGATGTTCATTTATCGGAAAAGGCGGGATGAGCATGAAAAAAAATCATCACCCATATGAGCGGTATTATCATCGATTAAAACCAGCACTTGTCAGCAAGGTGGAAGAATTTCGGCTGTTAGGGTACGGAGCCGTTCAACTGGATTCATTATGGAATTATTTCATCAAGAAAAAATGGAAGAATGCCCAACAAGACATCCGAATCTATCAATTAGTAAGCGACATCATTGCGCTGAAACCTGGCGACTTTATGAATTATGCAACGGTGGAATCGTATCGTTCCTCTTCCTTGCTGACAGAGCAAAATCGGGAAGAAATCCAGAACCTTTTCCATTCCAAAAAAGAACAATGATAAATTGACAGCTTCTTTTTTCTGCTTCATAATAAATACGTTGAGCGATTCTGGTGCCTTATTCGCCAGAATTTTTTTGTATCCTCGCAGTACATATTTAAGGAGGCTTTAATTGGAATGGGAAAGCGGAGCCGTATTGTTGCCTTTTTTTTGATTGTCATTCTAATCGGTAGTTTGATGGGGGCAACAACTAAAAATATTTTGAATCATATCAGGCTGGGCCTTGATTTGCAGGGCGGTTTTGAAGTTCTGTATAAAGTCGAACCAGCGAAAAAAGGGAAAAAAATTACGGATAAAGTGGTGGCGGATACAGCCGAAGCCCTTGACAAGAGGATTAATGTTCTCGGGGTAAGCGAACCAAGTATTCAAATTGAGAATGGCCATCGCATTCGCGTCCAGCTAGCGGGAGTGGAGGATCAAAATCAGGCCCGCGAAATGTTATCGACTCAAGCCAACTTAACGTTTCGCGATGTCAATGACCGTGTGATGCTTGATGGTTCGGATCTCGTCTCTGGAGGAGCAAAGCAATCATTCTCGCAGGATGGCAAGCCGAACGTTGTGCTTAAATTAAAGGACCGGAATAAATTTAAAAAGGTCACCCAAAAAATTCTCAGTATGGCTCCCAATAACCAGCTTGTCATTTGGCTTGATTATGAAGAAGGAAAAGATTCCTTTAAAAAAGAAATTCTAAAAAAACATCCAAAATTTCTATCCGCGCCTAACGTCAACGATGTATTGGACACGGATGAAGTGACGATTGAAGGCAACTTCACCACCAAAGAAGCCCAAAACCTTGCTTCTTTGTTAAATGCAGGCGCATTGCCGGTGAAGCTGAAGGAAGTATACTCGACATCGGTCGGCGCCCAATTCGGTGAACAAGCGTTGCATGATACCGTTCTTGCCGGAATCATCGGGATTGCAGTTGTTTACTTATTTATGATTTTTTACTATCGGTTGCCGGGTATTATTGCTGTGATAGCCCTTTCCATCTATATTTATTTAGTACTTTTGATATTCGATTGGATGCACGCCGTGTTAACCCTTCCAGGAATAGCGGCTCTGATCCTTGGGGTTGGAATGGCAGTAGATGCCAATATCATCTCGGCTGAACGGGTGAAGGAAGAGATAAGGGTTGGAAAAAGCATGCGGTCTGCCTTTCAAGCCGGTAATAAACACTCTTTATTAACCATTATTGACGCCAATATTACGACCCTTTTGGCGGCTGCCGTTCTCTTTTTCTTCGGGACAAGCTCTGTCAAAGGTTTTGCGACCAGTTTAATTGTCAGCATCATCGTCAGCTTTATCACTGCTGTTTGGTTATCGAGAGTTTTGCTTGGATTAATTGTTCAAAGCGGACTGGTCAAGAACCGTCCAGGATGGTTTGGAGTTCGCAAAAAAGATATCCACGATATAAAAGAAAACGTGGATACATTAGATTTGCGTACGAAATTTGACCGTTTTGATTTTGTCAAGCATCACCGCAAGTTTTTTGCTTTTTCATTGATTTTGATCATTGCCGGTATGATCGTGTTAGGAATCTACAGGTTGAACTTGGGTATTGATTTTACGAGTGGAACGAGATTGGAAATTATGGCGAATCAGCCATTGACGGAGGAAAAAGTAGCGAATGAGCTAAAGGCTGTCCATCTGAAAGCAGATCGAATTTTGATATCCGGCGATAAGAAAAATATCGGGACAGCAAGATTTAAAGAGGCGTTGACCAAAAAAGAAATTGCCCAAGTAAAAGACCATTTCCACAAGCAGTTTGGAAACGAGCCGAATGTGAGCAGCGTATCTCCTATTGTTGGAAAAGAGCTGGTCAAAAATGCGATTTACGCTTTGATCATTGCTTCCATAGGGATCGTTATTTATCTTGCATTTCGCTTCGAAATTTACATGGGCATTTCTTCCGTCACGGCCTTGCTGCATGACGTATTTGTGATCGTATCCGTCTTTAGTTTAACGAGACTGGAAGTAGATCTTACATTTGTCGCCGCCGTGCTGACAATCGTCGGTTATTCCTTAAATGATACGATCGTCACGTTTGACCGGATTAGGGAAAATTTGAAAAAACGCCGCCGCATTAAATCGTATGAAGAATTGGCCGATATTGTAAACCGCAGCTTGCGGCAAACATTGACCCGTTCGGTGAATACGGTTTTAACCGTATTGATTACCGTTGTGGCGCTGCTTCTTTTCGGAAGCGAATCGATTCGCAATTTCTCCATTGCTCTTTTCATCGGATTGATTTTCGGAACCTACTCTTCCTTGTTTATTGCCGCTCAATTGTGGTTGGTGATGAAAAAAAGAGAATTGAAGAAGAAAGGATCCTTAAAAACGTATAAAGAAACACGCAAATGGAGCGACGAACCGCAAGTATAAATGAAATAAATCACATCTTTTAAAAGCTGCAGGATCATCCTGCGGCTTTTTTCATGACATCTAACTGTGGAGGGTGAATCCGTCATTGAAAGCAGAATATGAGTTTTGTATAATAGGATGAGTTGAGGGGTGAACGTATGTTAAAACCAAAAACCCGATGGATTGTTCGGAAACATCTCTCGGATAAGACTGTTCGAACATTGTCAAATGAACTGGCTATCAGCCCTCTTTTGGCCGAACTGTTAGTGAACCGTGGTATTACCGAGGTAGAATCGGCACGGTGTTTTTTATTTGATAAAGGAGAAAGCTTTCTCGATCCATTTCTCTTAAAAGATATGGATAAGGCAGTTCGTCGCATAAAAGAGGCCATTCAAAACGAAGAAAACATTTTGGTATATGGAGATTATGACGCCGATGGTGTGACAAGTACATCGATTATGGTAAGTGTTCTTCGCGATTTAGGCGCGAAAGTTGATTTTTACATACCGAACCGTTTTACAGAAGGATACGGACCTAATGAAAATGCTTTCCGACTGGCAAAATCGCGCGGCGTTCATTTAATCATTACCGTAGATACGGGGATAGCGGCAGTGAAAGAAGTGGCGCTTGCAAAGGAATTGGGAATGGATGTCATAATAACGGACCATCATGAACCTGGTCCTGTCATTCCAAAAGCATTTGCCGTTATTCATCCCAAGCATCCGGAAGGAAATTATCCGTTTCCTTATTTGGCAGGTGTAGGAGTAGCATTCAAGACGGCACACGCTTTATATGGCGAGCTGCCGGAGAATCTATTAGATTTAGCCGCCATCGGGACAGTTGCTGATTTAGTGCCGCTCTTGGGAGAAAACCGTTCTCTTGTAAAAGCAGGCTTAAAAAAACTGCAGCAGACAAGTCGTTTGGGCATTCAAGCGATTTGTCGACTAAACGGCGTATCCTTAGAAGAGATCAATGAAGACACGATTGGTTATATGATAGCCCCTAGACTGAATGCCGCCGGAAGATTGGATTCTGCGTATCCCGCCGTTGACTTGCTTCTTGCGGAAGATCAAGAAACGGCTCGTTCCATTGCAGAAGAGATTAATCGGATGAATGCAGATCGGCAGCAAATGGTAAACGAGATGACGAAAGAAGCGGTGGAAATCGTTGAAACTTCATATCCGCCTGACCAGAACCCCGTTCTTGTGATAGGGAAGGAAGGCTGGAATCCTGGCGTTATCGGGATTGCTGCATCTCGGCTTGTTGAAAAATATTATCGGCCCGTTATTATTTTAAGCTTTGATTGGGAAAGCGGGCTTGCAAAAGGATCTGCCCGAAGCATTCAAGGATTTAACTTGTTTGGTAGCTTATCGGAGTGCCGCGATCTATTGCCCCATTTTGGCGGACATACGATGGCAGCAGGAATGACAATGAAAATCGAAGACGTAGATCGATTGCGCAGCCGAATGATCAAATTGACTCGAGAACAGCTGAATGAGGAAGATTTTATCCCACAAACGGAAGTGGATATGACCATAAAGCTGGAGGATGCGGAGCTGTCGATAATTGAAGAACTTCAGCTTCTTGCTCCATTTGGCACAGGAAATCCGAAGCCAACGTTTTTACTTGAGAATATGGCTTTCCGCAACATGCGGAAAATCGGAGCAGATCAATCTCATTTGAAAATGCAGCTCGCCAGTGGTGATGCCTCCTTGGACGCTATCGGTTTCGGCATGGGAGAAATGGCTGATCACATAGCTCCTCAATCAAAAGTTTCGGTTATTGGAGAACTAGGCATCAACGAATGGAACCATATCAAGAAGCCGCAGATCATGCTTGAGGATATCCAAGTAAAAGAGTGGCAGCTGTTCGATGTCAGAGGAATGAGGCAACTTGATAAATGGATGGCTTTTGTTCCAGATGACAGGATTTTAATCGTCTTTCATGAAGACACGATAGCACGACTTCGCCTTCAGTCTCTCGAAAGGGATCTAGTGCTCGTTTCTAACTTGGAGAAAGCTTCCAATCTTGATATTTCAGGGCGAAATATTGTTTTTATGGATTTGCCTCCAGCAAAGGAATATATGGAAATATTGCTTTCCAATAAGAGTCCGAACAGAATTTATGCCCATTTTTATCAAGAAAAGCAGCATTATTTCAGTACCATACCCACAAGGGAGCATTTTAAATGGTATTATGCTTTTCTTCTTAAACAAAAGACATTTGATGTAAAACGCTATAGCGGCGATTTGGCGAAATACCGGGGATGGTCGAAAGAAACCATTGAGTTTATGTCCAGAGTGTTTTTAGAACTCGGATTTGTTACAATAGAAGATGGCCTTATTTCATTAAATGAATCGCCGGCTAAGCGGGATTTAAGTGAATCCGAAGCCTATCGTGAAAAACAGGAGCAATATAAAATCGAGAATGAGTTGTTATATTCAACCTATAAACAATTGAGAGATTGGTTTAATCAATATTTTTGCCTGTCTCGAAATCATGAGGAGGAAATCAAAACATGGATTTGAAAAAGTATATTGCTGTCGTGCCTGACTGGCCGCAGCCAGGGGTACAATTTAAAGATATCACGCCGCTCATGGATAATGGCGAAGCATTCAAATATGCGACCGATCAAATTGTGGCCTATGCGGAAAAGAAAAAAGCGGATATAGTCGTAGGACCTGAAGCGCGTGGGTTCATTGTAGGCTGTCCTGTTGCTTATGCGCTTGGAGTTGGTTTCGCACCTGTAAGAAAAGAGGGCAAGCTTCCTCGAGAAACAGTAAAAGTGGAATACGGCCTTGAATATGGAAAAGATGTGTTGACTATCCATAAAGATGCCATCAAACCGGGGCAAAGAGTATTAATTATCGATGATTTATTGGCAACCGGAGGAACAATCGAAGCAACGATCAAACTCGTAGAACAACTCGGTGGTATTGTTGTCGGCATTGCCTTTTTAATCGAATTGGCCTATTTAGAAGGACGCAAGAAGCTGGACGGGTACGATATTCTGGCGTTAATGAAATACGAATAAACGACTCTCTTTTATGAGAGTTTTAAGGTACGGCACTCTTTTTTCGAGTGCCTTTGCTGATTTGACTTGATTAATTGTAGAGAAACGCTCATTTTTGATGGAAAACGCTTGGACAATTGTGTTTTAAAAGGTACAATAATGTTACTAGCCGAAGACGAAAAAATGGATGAAAAGCCCTTTTTATAAGGGCTTTTTGGTTTTCTTAAAAAAGTTCGAACGATAACGAAAGATGAATCCTTTTCATTGTCCCCAGCGGGCAAGGCAGAGAAAATGGCGAAAAGGGCTGCAATAAAGATTAATCGACAAAACTCAACATTCTTTTCAATAAATTTGAATAGATGACTTTACATCTATTCTTTTTTTAAAGATAATAGAAAAATAAAGTTATTTTTGTGAAACAGGATACCCAAATATTTTTAAAATTACAAAGGTGAGTATTTATATGGCGAATGATCAAGTATTAACCGCCGAACAAGTCCTCGATCGGGTGAAACAGTATTTAAATGATGAGCATGCAGCTTTAGTATATAAGGCCTATTGTGTGGCAGAAGAAGCGCACAAGCATCAATACCGGAAATCCGGAGAACCTTATATTATGCATCCGGTGCAGGTTGCGGGAATTTTAGCGGATTTGGAAATGGATCCTGCAACAGTGGCAGCGGGTTTTTTGCATGATGTCGTGGAAGACACGGATATGACGCTCGACGATTTAAAAAGGGAATTTAACGATGAAATTGCGATGCTTGTAGATGGAGTAACGAAGCTTGGAAAGATTAAATATAAGTCCCATGAAGAACAACAAGCGGAAAATCACCGGAAAATGTTTTTGGCGATGGCCCAAGATATTAGAGTGATTTTGATTAAGCTTGCCGATCGTCTGCACAATATGCGTACATTGAAACATTTGCCGGCTGAAAAACAACGCAGAATCGCCAATGAAACGCTGGAAATTTTTGCGCCGCTTGCTCACCGCCTAGGAATTTCTAAAATCAAGTGGGAGTTAGAAGATACCGCCCTCCGCTATTTAAACCCGCAGCAATATTATCGCATTGTAAATCTAATGAAGAGAAAGCGGGCAGAACGCGAAGAATATTTGGATGAAGTGATTGAAGAAGTGAAGGAGCGGCTGAAAGAAGTGTCAATTGAAGCGGAAATATCGGGCCGCCCTAAACATATTTACAGCATTTACCGAAAAATGGTCAAGAAAAATAAACAATTTAATGAAATATACGACTTGTTGGCTGTAAGAATTTTAGTCAATAGCATAAAAGATTGTTATGCCGTGCTTGGAATTATTCATACATGCTGGAAGCCGATGCCAGGTCGTTTTAAAGATTATATTGCGATGCCAAAGCCTAATATGTACCAATCGCTTCATACGACTGTCATCGGTCCAAAAGGCGATCCTCTAGAAGTTCAAATCAGGACTTTTGATATGCATCGCATCGCTGAATATGGGGTTGCTGCCCACTGGGCTTATAAAGAAGGAAAAACGCTTAATGAAAGCTCTTCTTTTGAAAAGAAACTTTCCTGGTTCCGTGAGATTCTTGAGTTTCAAAAAGAATCTGCCAATGCGGAAGAATTTATGGAATCGCTAAAAATCGACTTATTTTCCGATATGGTCTTTGTATTTACGCCAAAAGGAGATGTCATCGAGCTTCCGTCAGGCTCTGTTCCTATCGATTTTGCTTATCGAATTCACTCGGAAATTGGCAACAAAACGATCGGTGCAAAAGTCAACGGAAAAATGGTTCCACTTGATTACAAGCTGAAAACAGGGGACATCGTGGAAATATTGACATCAAAGCATTCTTACGGTCCAAGCCAAGACTGGATCAAACTGGCCCAGACGTCCCAAGCGAAAAATAAAATTAAGCAGTTTTACAAGAAACAAAGGAAAGAAGAAAACATCGAAAAAGGCCGGGAGCTAGTAGAAAAAGAAATCCGCAATATGGATTTTGATTTAAAAGAAGTGATGGCGCAGGAAAATATTAAAAAAGTAGCGGAAAAATTCAATTTTTCATCGGAAGAAGACATGTACGCTGCTGTCGGCTATAATGGCATTACCGCTTCCCAAATTGCCAACAGATTGACGGAAAAATTGAGAAAACAAAGAGATGAAGAAATTAGTGTTCAAGAATCAGCGATCAAAGAGCTGAAAACATTTCCGACCACCAGCAAAACAAATGTCGGCGTTCGCGTAAAAGGAATCGACAATTTGCTGCTTCGCCTTTCGCGCTGCTGCAACCCGGTTCCGGGCGATGATATCGTAGGCTATATTACAAAAGGGCGCGGTGTTTCCGTACATCGTGCGGATTGCCCGAATATTCATACAGAAGAGACGAAAGATCGTTTAATTCCGGTCGAATGGGAAAGCAATCCGGAAAATCATAAAGAATACAACGTAGAAATCGAAATATCGGGCTATGATCGCCGTGGTTTATTAAATGAAGTCCTTCAAGTGGTCAATGAAACAAAAACTAATATTTCAGCTGTTACAGGCCGATCCGATCGCAATAAAGTAGCTAGAATCCACATGTCGATTTTTATCCGCAACATTAGCCACTTGCATAAAGTGGTGGAACGAATTAAGCAAATTCCAGATATTTATGCGGTAAGAAGAATGATGAATTAAGGGTGTAGAAAATGAGAGTCGTACTGCAAAGAAGCAAAGAAGCTTCCGTTGAAGTGGATGGAAAAACAGTTGGACAAATTTCATCTGGTTTTGTCCTTTTAGTGGGAATCACTCATGAAGATACAGAAGAAGACGCCGCTTATTTAGCGGAAAAAATTTCCGGGCTAAGAGTATTCGAAGACGATAAGGGAAAAATGAATTTATCCATCCTTGATGTAAATGGAGAAATTCTTTCCATATCGCAATTTACTTTATATGGCGATACGAGAAAAGGACGGCGTCCCAATTTTATGAACGCCGCGAAACCGAGCCATGCCAAGCCTATTTATGATCGTTTTAATGAATTATTGTGCGAAAAAGGCATGCACGTGGAAACCGGCCGATTTGGAGCGATGATGGACGTCAAATTAGTTAACGATGGGCCGGTCACCTTAATATTGGAAAGCAAATAACGTGATTTTAAGAGGATGGCCGACTGGCCGCCTTTTATTGTGAAAAATAAGAAATGAGCCCGTTGTAAATGCCGGTTGTTGCCTGCTCTTGATAGGGCAAGGCGATAACGGTTTGCTCTTCCTGTGGATTGCTTAAAAAACCAAGTTCAAGCAAAACAGAAGGTTGACTGTTTTCTCTTAGTACGTAAAAATCGCCTTTTTTAACACCGAGAGAAAAAAGCGGGCTCACTTTTTTTACTTGCATTTCCACTGCTTGTGCAAGCCTCTGTTGATACGAGTGATAGTAATAAGTGGTAAAACCGCGAATATGTTGATTGCGGTTGCTGTCAAAGTGGATGCTGACGAAGGCATCCGCTCCTAAAATTTGGGACAGGGCCACTCTCGAAGCCAGTGGAATATAAGAATCATCATTTCTTGTTAAAAAAACATGCGCCCCAGCCTTTTCCAACTTTTCATACAATCTTTCTGCGGTTTCCAATGTCAAAATTTTTTCAATAGCACCGCTTGCCCCTTTTGTTCCTTGGTCTTTTCCCCCATGCCCTGGATCAAGGATGATGGTTTTTCCTTTTAGAACGCTCGGATCTAGTGCTGATTGAGAAGAAACATTGGCTTGACGAACAGCGACTACCCAGCTGGCTATATACCCTGTCTGCCCTTTCGATAAATGAATTTCATACCAATTTCCAACCTCTTTGTTGATTGGATAACGATCACCCGCATTTGCTTTTGCCGTAACGGCTGAATCGGTAGATGGCTCAGTCCGAATATTCGTATTGTTGTAAAGAACGACGGCCATTCTATTATTCAAATCGTTTTCTTTTTGCCCATTCAAGCGAATGAATTGTTGGTTTACCCAAGCTGTTTGGTTTTGATATTCGATTTGCACCCATTCGTCATTCGTCTGATCGACTTTCACTGAATCTCCGCTATTCAACTTTCCGACAATATCTCCTTGCTCTGAAGGAATGTTTCGAACATTGACGTGGTCCGCTGTGATGATCCCTTGTCGGCTGAAATCGCTCTGTTTTTGGTCCGATGTAGTTAAGTAGCCGGCGATCCATCCTTTTGTTCCATCCTTTGATTCAATTTTGTACCAGCCGTGTTGTGATTCCAGCACAGAATAGGTTTCGTCATTTTTCGCTTTTCCAATGATCCTAAAAGAATAGCCAGGACCTTCCCGGACATTGACGACATCGGCGTTTACGGTGATGCTGTCTGCAAAAGCCAAACTAGTCTGAATCAAAACAATCCAAAGCGACAAAAGAAACAACGTCAAAAAACGTGTACCCATCACTCACCATCCATGTCCATTTTGGTTCTTGTTTACCTTTTGAAAGCAATCTATTGTTTCAATTCTTCTTTTTCAAAAAAAATCCTGTTTCCTGATGAAAAATTAGGAAAAAGGAAATAATAGAAAAAAGCATGCTTCAGATTGATAAGATTGTACGGAAGGCAGGTATCATCATGCGGGCAAATGAGAAACAGACTATGGGATTAAGTGTAAATAATCCATTATTCGGTGTGAATTTCCATGATTGGATAGATAGAGAAAAAGAGGAAAATTCATGGGAACTCGCTTCTGAATTCAGTGTGTCCTTAAACGAAATCAAGCAGATAAAAAAGAGGCTTGAACGTTCTTGAGAAATTCCTTATACTAAGGACATTGGAATGTGCGAATTCTATCAAACATATATAGGATAAAACCAATGAGGGAGAAGAGTAGTTAAAAACGCATGCAAAGAGAGGAAATGCCTTAGGCTGAAAGCGTTTCTGCATGGCTGTTTAACGAAAAACACTCCTTAGGTTTTCCTCCGAACTTTTAGTAGGAGGGAACGCAAGCGGGCGTTAACGGATAAAGTGGGAGCAATTTTCGCTCCAATTAGGGTGGTACCACGGGAATCTACTCTCGTCCCTTGTTTTGGCAAGGGGCGAGAGTTTTTTATTTGACGCTTGATGGTTTAAACCGAAAGAAGACTTTACAAGGGTACATAGTCGTTAGGTAAGAAGGAGGAGGATTTATGATACAAATTCCAAGAGGCACACAGGATATCCTTCCGGGAACTGTAGAAAAATGGCAATGGATTGAGAATACAGCCAAAGAGGTTTGCCGGACCTTTAATTATTCAGAAATTCGCACTCCGATTTTTGAACACACCGAGCTTTTTCAGCGCGGAGTCGGAGATACAACGGATATTGTGCAAAAAGAAATGTACACGTTTGAAGACAGAGGCGGAAGAAGTATGACTCTTAGACCGGAAGGGACCGCTTCTGTCGTCCGTTCTTATGTGGAAAATAAAATGTACGGAGATCCTAATCAGCCAGTTAAGCTGTTTTACACAGGACCGATGTTTCGCTACGAACGTCCTCAGGCCGGACGCTTCCGCCAATTTGTCCAGTTTGGGGTTGAAGCGATTGGGAGCGAAGATCCGGCCATAGACGCTGAAGTCATTTCAGTCGTAATGACGATTTTTCAAAAGCTGGGGCTGAAAAATATTCAACTTGTCATAAATTCGTTGGGCGATAAAGAAAGCCGTCTTGCTCACCGGGAAGCGCTAATTCAGCATTTCAAACCTCGGATTGGAGAATTTTGTTCCGACTGTCAAAATCGGCTGGATAAGAATCCGCTGAGGATTTTAGACTGCAAAAAAGACCGCGACCATGAATTGATGAAGACGGCTCCATCGATATTGGATTATTTAACAGAACCTTCTAGAAAGTTTTTCGATAAAGTTCAATTTTATTTAAAGGAACTTGGAATTGAGTATAATGTAGATCCTACGCTCGTCCGCGGATTGGATTACTACCATCATACCGCTTTTGAAATTATGAGCAATGCTGAAGGATTCGGTGCCATCACGACTTTATGCGGCGGCGGACGATATAGCGGACTTGTCCAAGATTTGGGAGGTCCGGAAATGCCAGGAATTGGCTTTGCCTTCAGCATCGAACGACTTTTGCAGGCACTTGAAGCGGAAAAAGTTAAATTGCCTGTACAACGAGGTCTCGATTGTTTTCTCGTTTCTCTTGGAGAGGAAGCAAAAGATTATTCCGTCAAGCTGTTGCAAGATCTTCGCCAAGCCGGAATTCGAGCAGACAAAGACTATCAAGACCGAAAAATGAAAGCTCAGTTGAAACAGGCTGACCGATTGGGCGCTCGTTTTGCGGCGATTTTAGGGGAAGATGAATTAAAGAAACAGGTGGTCATCCTAAAACAGATGGAAACAGGCGAGCAAAAAGAAGTTCCTATTGACCGGCTTGCTTCTGAACTGAAAGGAGTATAGTGCGAGTCCATCGCCATTTTTGTATATAATGAACTCTTTTGCCAAAAGAGGGGTGGCAAGGCAAAGAACAATGGATAGTTTTCATCTATGTCTACTAAGTGAGGAGGAGAAAAATGTTTGGAAGAACTCATTATTGTGGAGAAATTATGGACGAGCATATTGGTGAAGAGGTCATTCTAAAAGGATGGGTGCAAAGAAGAAGAGATTTAGGCGGCTTGATTTTTGTGGATTTGCGTGACCGGACGGGGATAGTCCAAGTGGTTTTCAGCCCAGAATCATCAAAAGAAGCTTATGAGATAGCAGATAAAGTTCGGAACGAGTATGTTCTTGATATAAAAGGGAAAGTGATTGCGCGCAGCCGTGAAACGATCAACCCCAATATTAAAACTGGGACCATTGAAATTCAGGCGAATGAAGTGACGATTTTAAGCGCAGCCAAAAATCCGCCGTTTACGATTGAAGAACGGACCGAAGTTTCGGAAGATGTGCGCTTAAAATACCGCTACTTGGACTTGCGGCGAAATGTGATGTTTGAAACGTTTCAAATGCGCCACAACATTACAAAATCGGTTCGCAGCTTTCTTGATGAAGAAGGATTTATCGAAGTAGAAACGCCAATTTTGACGAAAAGCACGCCGGAGGGAGCACGCGATTATCTAGTACCTAGCCGGGTGCATCCGGGAGAATTTTACGCACTTCCGCAATCACCCCAAATTTTTAAACAGTTGTTAATGGTGTCTGGATTTGACCGCTACTATCAAATTGCTCGTTGTTTCCGTGATGAAGATTTGCGCGCCGACCGTCAACCGGAATTTACGCAAATCGATATCGAAGCAAGCTTTTTAAGTCAAAAAGACATTATGAACTTAACAGAACGAATGTTAAAACGATTAATGAAAGAAATCAAAGGAC